>JAMOOT010000001.1 GCA_027065215.1 Candidatus Omnitrophota bacterium
TTGCGGGTGATTTGAAGATAGATCAAGAACACTTTTTTCTTCCTCCAGTATCCCGAATAGATTTGACCAATACCAGATCAGCGATAAATTTCTGGATTAGATTTCCTGAAGGACTGTTTTCTTTGACTGGTAACTCATCTACACGGTTAAATGTCCTTTGGCCTATTACTAAGGAAGTGAAGGCTGGTGTGGGTTGGTTTAAGTTGATAACTACTTCGCTGAAGGCTGGTTTAAGGAGTGAGTTTTTGGTGTTTATCCCGCCTGATGAGGATGTTATGTTGTTCAGGATCAAGATAAAGAGTTTGGCCAGAAACTTATTGACTTTTTATCCTATATTTCTTTCTCCCGTCTATGCCCGATCAGCGGATAATATACGGGATCATCGCCACGTTACTTCTCTTTTAAATCGAGTTGAGTTTTTCCCTAATGGGTTAGCAGTTAAGCCGACGATGTCCTTTGATGAGAAGGGGCATAGGTTGAATGATTATATCTATGGGATGTTTGCCAATTGTAAGTTGAAGGATATATTTTCCTACTATGAAGATGTAGTGGGGGATGGAGATTTGAGTAATCCAGTCGGATTACTAAAGGAAAAAGCTGAAAGAAGGTTTGCGGATGGGAAAGAAGTGGTGGGAGCGTTGGTCTTTCCTGAAGTAAGGTTAGAAAGAGGGGAAGAATGGGAAGCAGTTGTTGGTTTGTTTATAGGGAAAGGTGAGAAGACTATTGGGCATTGGCGTCGGTATATACGAAAGAATCCGGATAGTATCTTTCAAAAGACGGTTGACTTTTGGCAAAACTATGTTCAGGGTTTAAAGTTTGATTTTGGATCGCGAGATTTTTCTAATTGGCTGTTATGGGTGGGTGTCCAGCCATACTTAAGAAAGGTTTTTGGATGTTCATTTTTGCCTGATTTTGATTATGGTAGGGGTGGTAGAGGATGGCGGGATCTCTGGCAGGATTTATTGGGGCTTTTGTTGCGAGATCCAGCGTCTGCACGAGATGATATCTTAAACAATTTCCAAGGAGTAAGGATAGACGGTTCCAATGCCACGATTATTGGGAAGAAAAAAGGGGAATTTATCGCTGACAGGAACAGGATTACTCGTGTCTGGATGGATCATGGCCTCTGGCCGTGGGAAACCACTAAGCTATACATAGACCAGACGGGTGATTGGCATATATTATTTGAGAGAGTGCGATATTTTCGGGATGCCCAGATATTCAGGGCCCAAGACTATGATTACTCTTGGGATGGTTATCTCTGGCTTCGAGATAAGTCTGGCAAAGATTATCAAGGCACCGTCCTTGAACATATACTTCTTCAACATTTGGTCCAAGTTCTAAATGTGGGTGAACATGGATGTATACGGTTAGAGTCTGCTGATTGGAACGATGGCCTTGATATGGCAAGAGAAAGGGGCGAGAGTGTTGCTTTTACCCACTTTTATGCTGGTAACCTTGATGAAATTGCTGATTTGTTAGAGAGACTATCTTCGGAAGTGAAGGAAATAGAGTTATTGAAGGAGATGGAAGTATTGTTGAGGATGCCAAAGACTGTGGAGGAGAAGAAGGCAGTCCTTAATATCTATTTTGTCTCTGTCCAGAAGAGGACAATAAGTGGAAGAAAGGTAAAGGTCTCAACTAAGAAGTTGGTAAAAATTCTGCGAGCAAAGGCAAGACAATTGAGAGAATTATTGTTAGAGCAAGAGATTATATCGTATGGGAGGTATAAGTTTTTCAATGGGTATTACGATAATCTGGGACGACGAGTGTGTGGTCGAGAGAAAGGGCGATTGAAGATGACCTTGACTGGGCAGGTGTTTGCGATAATGAAGGGCACAGCAGATAAGGGATTGGCAGAGGATATTGCCAGAACTGTCGATAGGTTTTTATATGATGAAAAGATAGGCGGGTATAGATTGAATACAGATTTTGGAGGTATTTATCCTGAATTGGGCAGGGCCTTTGCTTTTTCCTTCGGGGATAAAGAAAACGGGGCGGTCTTTTCCCACATGGTGGTGATGTATGCAAATGCTCTGTTCAGAAAAGACCTCCCGGAGATGGGGGAACGTGCTTTGTTGAGTTTGTATCATTTGGCAAGGGCAGAGAAGTCTGGGACATTTCCTTGTCTTTCTGAATACTACAACAATTTAGGTTGGGGAATGTATTCTTATCTAACGGGGTCTGCCAGCTGGTATATCCTCACTATGTTTAGAGAGGTGCTTGGGATATCTTCGGATATGGGAGATCTTGTCCTTCAGCCTAAGATTACCCCTGCTATGTTTTTTAATCGGCCATATATTCGGGTAAAGTGTTTCTTGTTTTCTCGTCCCGTTGAAGTAATAATTCGCAATGATGATTTGTTGGACTGGAAAGACTATGTTATTGCTCAAGTCCGAATGAATGGAAGGGTTATAAGGGAGTGCAAGAAAAAGAGGTGCAAGATTTCTCGAGACGAGTTTTTGTCGTATTCCAAGAAGAGAGGGAATCAGTTAGAGGTAATACTGGGATGTGTGGAATAGTTGGCGTGCTTGGTTTTGGTGATAAGAAGGAAGAACTTATTGGAAGTTTAAAATTACTTGAATATCGGGGCTATGACTCCTCTGGAATCGCAGTTATTAAAGATGGAAGGCTGTTTTTAGCCAAGAAGAAGGGCAAGATTAAAGCGATGGAGAGATTAGTGGCCAAAACAGACTTGCACAGTTTGGTTGGGATTGGCCATACCCGTTGGGCTACCCATGGTCAACCCAGTGATGTGAATGCCCATCCACATATCGATTGTAAGGGTAATTTTGCTGTGGTGCACAATGGAATTATCGAAAATTATCTTGACCTTAAGGAAGAGTTGGTAAGGAAAGGGCATAAATTTAGATCCCAGACAGATACTGAGGTTATTGCCCATTTGGTAGAGGAGTATTATGATGGGGATCTATTTTCAACTTTAAAGCGTGTTTTGGAAGGGCTGAAAGGTTCATTTGCTGTGTGCCTTATTTCAGTTAAAGAGCCCAACAAAATAGTTGGTGCACGCAAGTCTTCCCCTTTGGTCGTGGGCCTAACCGATGATAAGGTCATTTTTGCCAGTGATATAACGCCTATATTGCGTTTTACCAAACAAGTTGTGTTTTTAGAGGATGGAGATATTGTAGAGGCCAGAGATGGTGGTTATATACGGATAGAAAACCATGGGATAGAGCGTTCTTTTGAGACCTGTGAGGTTGAATGGGATATCTCCCAAGCAAGACGTTGTGGACATCCTCACTTTATGTTAAAGGAGATCCATGAACAACCGAGCATAGTGAAGAAGTTATTGTCTCTACATATGAAAGAAGATAGAGTTGTGTTCCCTGAATTGCAAGGGTTAGATGTGCAGAAGATAAGGAAGATTTATATGGTGGGATGTGGTACTGCCTACCATGCAGGGTTGGTTGGTAAATACATCATAGAAAGGGTAGCTAAGGTTGGTGTAGAGATTGATGTGGCAAGTGAGTGGCGGTATCGTGATTTAGTCTTGGAGCCTGATAGTGTTTGTGTTGCCATAAGTCAGTCAGGTGAGACAGCCGATACATTAGCAGCAGTGGAGCGGTTTAGAAAAGAGGGGATAAAGGTAGTGGCTGTGTGCAATGTAGTGGGTTCCTCTCTTACTCGAATGGCAGATGCAGTTATACTTACCCATGCAGGGTTGGAGATAAGCGTAGCCTCTACCAAGGCATATCTTGCTCAGTTGGTGATTATGTATCTTTTAGGATTTTATTTAGCGCAAAATAGGGGAATAGACGTTTCTAATTTAATGAATCGTTTTGTTGATATCCCTTCAGCCATAAATGAGGTAATTGAACGGAAAGCAGAATTGCAGGCACTTGCGCGTAAACACCATAACTTTGGATCATTTTTGTACTTAGGGAGAAATCTGGATTATCCTACTGCCTTGGAAGGGGCATTGAAGTTAAAAGAGATATCCTATATCCCGGCTGAAGGTTACCCAGCTGGAGAAATGAAACACGGCCCGATTGCCTTGATAGATGAGTATCGAGCAGTGATTTGTATTGCTACTGATTCTCCTCTTTACGAGAAGATGTATTCCAATATAGAGGAAATAAAGGCCAGAAGGGGCAAGATTATAGTTTTGGCTACCTTAGGAAATCAAGAAATAGGGAAGGAGTTCAACGATGTTGTTTTTCTTCCAAAGATTGATGAAATTTTTTCCCCTATACTTAATATAGTGCCTTTACAACTGTTTGCTTATTATGTAGCAGTGATTAGAGGCTGTGATGTGGATCAACCGCGTAACCTTGCTAAGTCAGTAACCGTGGAGTGATAAGGTATGGAGATACTTGCAATAATTCCTGCTCGAGCAGGATCAAAAGGCTTACCAGGGAAAAATTTAAAGGATTTGGGCGGTTATCCTTTGATTGCCTGGACTATTCAGGCTGTAAAGAAAAGTAGATATGTAACGGATTCTTGTTTCACTACTGAAGATGAAGAAATAGCAAGAGTTGCTAAAAGATTTGGAGCAAATGTTCCATTCCTTCGTCCTAAGGAATTGGCGGAAGATAGTACTTCTTCACTTGCGGTTTTGTTGCATGCTTTATTAGAAATGGAAAGGCTGAAGGAGAAAAGATACGATATTGTTGTCTATCTTCAACCGACCTCACCTTTTCGAGATAACGAGGTAATAGACAGAGCAATTGAGATTTTGCTGAATGATGACAGATTGACCTCAGTTGTTGGGGTGAAGTCAGCAGGTGATAGTCATCCTTTCTGGGACCTTAAGGAAAGAGATGGAATCTTGTATTACTATATAGAAGATCTTCCATTTCCACGACCGATGCGCAGACAGGATCTTCCGCCAGCCTATCATTTTAACGGCGCTATAGCAGTTTCTCGACGGGATTATTATGTCCAAGCGAAGGATCCTATGCCAACCTTTGGTCAGCCATTTGGCCCAGTTGTAATGGACAGTATTCAGTCCGTAAATA
>JAMOOT010000002.1 GCA_027065215.1 Candidatus Omnitrophota bacterium
TGTGCAGATTACTCATCGAAATCTTTATGATGGTACTGTTGAGGGGATTTATAGTAAAAAATTTAATGTAATGTCGGTTCAATTTCATCCTGAGGCCGGTCCTGGCCCATTTGACGCCACTTATATATTTAAACGATTTATGGAGGCTATAGATGCCTAAGCGAACAGATATAAAAAAGATTCTTATAATTGGGTCTGGACCAATAGTGATTGGTCAGGCATGTGAGTTTGATTATTCAGGGACTCAGGCTTGTAAGGCCCTTAAAGAGGAAGGCTATCAGGTTGTTTTGGTGAATTCGAATCCAGCTACGATTATGACGGATCCGGAGTTTGCTGATAGGACCTACATTGAACCAATCACAGCTGATTTTGTGGAGAAGATTATTGCAAAAGAGAGGCCGGATGCCCTGTTGCCTACCCTTGGTGGACAGACTGCGTTAAATGTAGCGGTGGAGCTTTACGAAAGGGGAGTACTTGATCGGTATGGGGTTGAGATGATAGGGGCAAGACCAGAGGCGATAAAAAAGGCTGAAGATAGAGAGTTGTTTAAGAAGGCGATGAGGAAGATCGGATTGGATCTGCCCAAGAGTGGGTTTGCTCGAACAATGGAAGAGGCAAGGGCAGTAGTGGCGGAGATTGGTTTTCCTGTAATAATTCGACCCAGTTTTACCTTGGGGGGGACTGGGGGTGGAGTCGCTTACAATATCGAGGAGTTTGAAGAGATTGCCAGTCGTGGGTTGGAGTCCAGTATGATTTCAGAGATCCTTATAGAGGAATCGGTGATCGGGTGGAAAGAATTCGAATTGGAGGTTATGCGGGATAGAAATGATAATGTGGTGATTATTTGTTCTATTGAAAACTTTGACCCGATGGGAGTGCACACTGGCGATAGCATTACAGTAGCTCCAGCCCAGACCTTGACGGATAAGGAATATCAAAAGATGCGGAGTGCAGCAATAAAGGTGATTCGTGAGATAGGGGTTGATACCGGAGGGAGTAATATTCAGTTTGCAATAAATCCGCGAGATGGAAGAATGGTAGTTATCGAGATGAATCCGCGGGTGTCTCGTTCTTCTGCTCTTGCTTCTAAGGCTACAGGATTTCCTATTGCAAGGATTGCTGCAAAGTTGGCAGTCGGCTACACATTAGATGAGATACCTAATGACATTACTAAAGAGACACCGGCTTCATTTGAGCCTGTGCTGGATTACTGTGTAGTGAAGTTCCCTCGATGGGCGTTTGAGAAATTCCCAGGAGCGGAACCAGTCCTTACTACGTCTATGAAGTCGGTAGGAGAGACGATGGCAATAGGTCGTACCTTTAAAGAGGCAATTAACAAGGCCATTCGCTCCCTTGAGATTGGTAGGTTTGGCTTGCTCAATGATGGTTCGCCGATGGGGAGTAGGATTGCTGCAATGGATTTGGAAGAATTAAGGATTGCTATGAGTACCTCTACTCCTGAGAGGATATTCCAGATAGCAGAGGCCATCAATAAGGGGATGACAGTGGAGGAAATTCACGAGATTACCCATATAGATCCGTGGTTCTTGGACAATATAAAGGAATTAGTTGAGTTTGATAATCGGATAGCAAATACAGCTTTTACAGAGGTGGATTTGGCCTTTCTGCGTCAAGCCAAAGAGATGGGGTTTTCTGATAAATACCTTGCCTACCGTTGGGGAGTGCAGGAACAAGATGTGCGAAAAAGGCGTAAAGAATTAGAGTTAGAACCCACTTATAAGTTGGTAGATACCTGTGCGGCGGAGTTCGAAGCCTATACACCTTACTTTTATTCCTCTTATGATAGGGAAGATGAGAGCAGAGTGAAAGATGAAAAGAAGGTGGTTATCTTAGGAGGTGGACCCAATCGAATTGGGCAAGGGATTGAGTTTGATTATTGTTGTGTGCATGCCTCTTTTGCTCTACGAGAGATGGGGTATAAGTCTATTATGGTAAATTCCAATCCCGAGACGGTTTCAACTGACTATGATACGTCAGATAAATTATTCTTTGAGCCGCTTACATTTGAAGATGTCCTGAATATCGTAGAAAGGGAGAAACCTTATGGGGTAATAGTGCAATTAGGAGGGCAGACTCCACTTAATATCTCAGTAGCGTTACGGGATGCGGGGGTTAGGATTTTAGGCACATCTGCTGAAGCAATAGATAGAGCGGAAGATAGGGATAGATTCAAGGCCATGTTGAATAAGTTAGACCTTCGACAGCCTCCCAATGGGATTGCAACCAATATTGAGCAAGCAAAAAAAATTGCTCAGCAGATTGGTTATCCAGTTTTGTTGCGGCCTTCCTATGTTTTAGGAGGCCGTGCTATGGAGATAGTTTACGATGAGGCTTCCTTAGAGAAATATATGCGAGAAGCAGTAGATGTCTCTGAAAAAAAACCTGTACTGATCGATAGGTTTTTGGAGGATGCAATCGAAGTTGATGTGGACTTGATAAGTGATGGTGAAACATCAGTTATTGGGGGAATTTTGGAGCATATCGAATATGCAGGCGTTCATTCTGGTGATTCAGCAATGGTTCTTCCCCCTCATAGTTTGGATAAAAAGATATTGGATGAGATACGTGATGCGACCTATGCCTTGGCAAAGGAGTTGAAGATTATTGGGTTAATGAATGTGCAATATGCAGTCAAGGACGGTAAGGTCTATGTCTTGGAAGTTAATCCTCGAGCCTCCCGTACTGTTCCGTTTATCAGTAAGGCAATAGGTGTGCCTCTGGCAAAGTTGGCTACGAAGGTAATGTTAGGAACGAAACTAAAAGACTTAGGGTTTACTCACGAGAGGGTTCCTCCTTACTACGCAGTAAAGGAATCAGTCTTCCCGTTTAATCGTTTCCCGGGAGTAGATATTATATTAAGCCCAGAGATGCGATCGACTGGTGAGGTTATGGGAATAGATGAGGATATGGGAACGGCTTATCTTAAGTCCCAGATTGCTGCAGGACAATTTCTACCAGTAGATGGGTTGGTGTTTGTTAGTGTTAGGGATAGCGATAAACCGGGTGTGGTTGGGGTAGTAAAGCAGCTTTTAGATATGGGATTCGAGGTGATATCCACAAAAGGGACTGCTAATTATCTTGCCCAGTATGGGTTAAAGGTTAGGATGGTGCCAAGGCTTGCAGAGGGTAGGCCAAATGTTTTGGATTATATAAAGAATAGGGAATTGAAATTGATAATAAATACCCCTTCAGGTAGAATCCCTCGAAAGGATGAAGTAAAGATCCGTTCTACCGCGATCTTACATGGCATACCATGTATTACCACTATTGCCGGGGCATATGCCTCTATTGAGGCGATAAAACGGTTGAAGACTTCGACTTTGACTGTAATGAGTCTTCAGGATTATCATAGTAAGTAGGTTGAGAATAGTAATATGAGGTTGTCCAAAAATTTTGCTTAAGCTTAGCTCTGTTTGATTAAGATAAATTTCAATAGAGTAATCTTAAGGAGGCAGAGATGAAGGAGTTTCTGAAGTCGTTATGTGAGGCAGTGGGGCCGTCTGGTAGGGAGATGGAGCCTATTGGAATTTGGCGAGATTATGTCTCCCGTTTTGCAGAGGTCAAGGTGGATGTGCATGGAAATGCAATAGGAATATTGAATCCCGGCTCTAAGGTTAGGGTAATGATATCAGGGCATATAGATGAGATCGGGTTTATGATAAGGTATATTGATAAAGATGGCTTTTTGTACTTTTCCCCGATAGGAGGCATAGATCCTAATCTTGTTCCGGGTCAGAGGGTGAAGATAAGGACAAGGCAAGGTGTGGTAAAAGGGGTTATTGGTAAAAAGCCAATTCATCTAATGGAAAGGGAGGAGTTACAAAAGTGTGCAAAGATGGATACTCTCTTTATTGATATTGGCGTTAGAGATAAAGAAAGTGCCCAGAAGTTGGTAGAGATTGGGGATGTGGCTGTTCCTTGGGTGGAATTTTGGGAGATGGGAGAACATGTTGTCTCGAAGGCATTGGATGATAGGAGCGGAGCCTATGTGGTTGCCAGGGTACTGGAACTATTAAAAGATAGAGAATTGAATGTGTCAGTTTATGGGGTATCTACTGTGCAAGAGGAGATAGGGCTTCGAGGGGCTAAGACCAGCGCTTTTGGAATAGATCCTACTATTGGAATAGCCGTTGATGTAACATTTGCATCGGATCATCCGGGAGTGGATGAAAAGAAGGTAGGCGAAATTAAACTGGGTAGTGGTCCAGTTATTGCCAGAGGCCCAAATATAAGTCCCAAACTCTTTGAGCGAATTAGAGAAATAGCTAAACAAAACCAAATTCCGTTTCAGATAGAAGCTATTCCTCGGGCTACAGGTACGGATGCAAATCCTATTCAGGTTACGCGTTCAGGGGTAGTGGCTGGTTTGGTTAGCATCCCCCTTAGGTATATGCATACACCCGTGGAGATGGCAAACTTTACCGATATAGAGAATACAGCAATGTTGTTAGCCGAGTTTATATCGGCTCTTTCAGGAAAAGAGGATTGGACGGCTTGGTAGAAATAGAAAACTATAGCAAATGATACCAATTCCATTTTGGATATGGGTTGCAGCGTTTGTGTTGGTGTCTGTTACCCTTCTGTTGTGGTTATGGTTTTCTTTCCCTCCGGATAAAGAATTACCTCATCTTCGAAGACGAGAAGAGAAAAAGAAGTATTTGAGGTGTCCTTATTGTGGGGCGGTAATAGAAAAAGATAAAGAAAATATAACGATGTGCCCAGTCTGCAAAAGTTACGTCTAATCTAAACTTCTTTGGAAGATAGGGGAATAGATTGGGTGGGAACTGCTAAGTTGACTTTTGAATAACGTGATACTTTTTAGTGAAATGGTAATAGGTAGATGTTGAGTAATTTTATATATGATTTTTTTTTCTTTTGGCCTCAATGG
>JAMOOT010000003.1 GCA_027065215.1 Candidatus Omnitrophota bacterium
ATCATGACAGATCTTCGTCAGGGCCCTTTCTGGCAAAAGAGAGTATAGAGGGGCAGAAGGTAGAGGAGAGGAGAGGGAAGTACGCACTCCCTCCTCAGTGCAAGGGGAAAGATAAAGATAGAGAATTGTTTAGAGGTGAGAGAGGACTTGAACAGGGCCAGATAGGGGAGAACACAGGAGATCTTGTTTCTCTGTTGGAGAAGGCCCGCCCAGTAGGTGTGGTCTTTCGCAAGTATGGGTTGTTGGAGGTTGAAGACGGATTGTTAGTGGTGGATATGCATGCTGGTCAAGAGAGGGTGAATTATGAGAGGTTATTAAAGGGGTATCGGTCAGGGAGAATGGATATCCAGGAATTACTTTCTCCTGAAGTGGTCAGACTTTCGGTAGAAGAGATGATGGTTTGGGAGAAGATGAAGGAAGAATTGGAGAGAATGGGATTCCATACCTCATTATGGGCGGAAGATAAGATTGCTATCCATTCTCATCCCGTATTAGTTAGAATGCCAAGGGAGGCGGTGAAGGAATTATTGGGAAGTGAAGAATTGAGACTTGGTACCATCACGGATGTAAAGGAGTTTCTGGCCCGTAAGGCCTGCCGCTCTTCTATAATGGCGGGAGATAACCTTGGGACAGAGCATTTACAACAATTGCAAAAGGATTTGTTGTCTTGCTCTCATCCCTTGAGTTGCCCCCATGGAAGGCCTACGATAATTTTTTTACCAGAAAAAAGATTTGATGACTTATTTCTACGGAAGACATAGCGGGGATTTCTTGAAAAAAAAGAATAAGCAGTTCAAAGAAGAGGAGATAAAAGAAAACATAGATTTTCATGGTAAAATAGAAGACAGATTCTGTTTAACCAGCGAAATTGGGTGATAAAACTCGGAGTTGGAGCAGTATGGAGGAATATCAAAAGGAACCACAAGTGATTAAAGAGGCCATATTCTTGGGCAACCAAGCCCTCTCTAATGCTCCGGAGATTCATGGTGTACCCACTGGAGTGGAGGGGTTAGATGATCTTTTCTTTGTTGTAAAGAAGGAGAAAGGGAAGTTAGTGAAGAAGAACCTTGGAGGAATCCCTGCATATGCAGTCTTTAACATAACAGGGGTTTCAGACACAGGGAAGTCCCTTTTAGTGGAGCAGTTTACAATCCAGCAGGCGGTTCGGGGAGAAAAGGTTGCTTTTATCACAGTGGAGACTCCGGCTAATTTTGTGGTAGCCTCTTTTTCTCTTCGGGCCTCGGCTATGGGGTATGATTTTAAAGACTTGGGAGATAACATAATCCTTATTGATGCTGCTTCAAATTCGGTTCTGCGAGAAAACCTCCCAGACATGCTTCATACCTTGGCCTATGTGATAAAGACCTATAAGGTCAAATACACTGTGATAGATTCTATCACTGGATTATTTGAAAATAGAGAAATGCAGGCCAGAAGTGTGGTGAGGCGTGTATTTAACTTTTTGAAGAAGTGGTATCAGACCGCCTTGTTGGTCTCGCAAAAGAGGAGTGGGCACGAAGAGCTGACCGCAGAGGCTGCTGGTGGATATGCAGTAGGACATATAGTTGACGGAACGATGATTCTGGCTAAGGAGCTGATAGATACCCAGTTTAAGGCCAAGATGTACAGTAGGGCAGTGGGAGATGTGGTAAGATTGTTTCGGGTGGATGGATGCCGAATGGCAGGCCATGATTCCCGAACCCATTATATGGAGATCACCGAGACAGGGTTGGTGAGGATAATGGGTGCGGTAGGTGAGTAATAGGAGGTCTGGGAGATGGTTATATTTTATGGAATAAAGCCGGAGGTAAGTGAGAAGGAATTAGAGTATCTGGTGGGTAGGGTCTTTTTCAAATCTATAGATTTATTGGGAGGCTTGAATAGATTGGCGGAATATCGCACTCTTACTTGGCTCCCCTCATTGGCCAGATCGTGTTTTGCTGTAGTCCTTCGGGAGGAGTATCTGAAGAGTGAGAATGAGATTGCTGAAAAGGTGGGGTTAACTCGGAATACGGTTAGGAATATCCTTAGAGCAGATCCTAATAATGCCCTTTATAAGATTCAGCATATGGATGATCTGTCGGAAGACGAGAAGAAGTATTTGAAGGTGCATACTGCAGGAGGGATTGCAAAGTTAGCTTATAGACTGGTAAAGGAAGGCCAAGAGGCCCAGACCTTGTTAGAATTTTGCCGAGAGCTGGCAGAAACTACTGTCCAGGTAGTGGGAGAGAGTCCCTGGGCCTATACGGTGTTGAAAAGGACAAAGGGGCTTACTTACCCGCTCACTGGCCCAGAGGTATTGGAGGAAAGGTTGGGAGATCTTTCTATCCTTGGAGTGTCTGGTCGAGAACTTGTGCAGACACTTCATTATCCGATAAAGAACCCGGCCCAGTTGTTGAGGGAAGTGAAGGAGGCACTAAAGATTCGAAGAAATTCTTAGACGGGATATCCTTGATTCCGAGAAATGCGAGGAGTCCTTTCAGGAGGTGTTGGTTATGTTAGATCTTCGGTTCATTCGGTCAAATTTGGATTTGGTGAAGCGGAAAGTCGCTGAAAAAGGATATGAGATAGATTGGGATCGGTTTATGGCAATAGATCAGGAGAGACGGGGACTGCAGACAGAGTTGGATAATCTGCGTTCTCTTCGAAATGAGGTTTCAAAGAAGATTGGGCGATTGAGGTCTCAGGGGCAAGATGTAGAATCCTTGTTGAAAGAGGCAGAGGAGATTTCCCAGAAGGTCAAAGGCTTGGAGGCATTGCTTTCCCAAAAGGAGAGAGAGCTGTACGATATCCTCATTCGAATTCCTAATCTTGCCCACGATTCGGTTCCAGTGGGAGGGGCAGAGAAGAATGTTGTAGTTAAGTATTGGGGAGAGGTGAAGGAGAGAGATTTTGAAGTCCTTCCTCATTGGGAGATAGGAGAAAGGTTAGGGATATTGGACTTTCCCAGAGCAGCGAAGATAACAGGATCTAATTTTCCTTTATTTATTGGATTGGGTGCCAAGTTAGAGAGGGCGTTGTTCACCTTTATGCTGGATCTCCATACCCAAAAGCATGGGTATAAAGAGGTTTTCCCTCCTTTTTTGGTTAATCGGGATTCTATGTTTGGCACTGGGCAGTTGCCAAACCTTGAAGAGGATATGTATCGCTTAAAGGACGATGACCTATTTTTAGTGCCGACAGCAGAGGTGCCGGTTACCAATCTTCATCGAGACGAGGTCCTTTCGGAAGAGGACCTGCCGATCTATTACACTGCCTACACCGCTTGTTTTCGCAGAGAGGCTGGATCTTATGGCCGGGACACAAAAGGATTGTTGCGGGTCCACCAGTTTGATAAGGTGGAGTTGGTAAAGTTCTCTCTCCCTGAGACGTCTTACGAAGAGCACGAAAAACTATTGGCAGATGCAGAGGAGGTCCTACAGTTGTTGGAAATACCGTATCGGGTAGTCTTGTTGGCCTCAGGGGATCTGAGCTTTGCTGCTGCTAAGTGTTATGATATAGAGATCTGGGCACCGGGCGTGAAAAGGTGGTTGGAGGTCTCTTCCTGCAGTAATTTTGAGGATTTTCAAGCCCGTCGGGCTAACATAAGATTTCGCCGTAAGGGGAGTAAGAAGACAGAATATGTCCATACCCTGAATGGTTCAGGGGTTGCCTTGGCCCGATTGGTGGCGGTTTTGTTGGAACATTATCAGACGCCAGAAGGAAAGATTGAGATCCCAGAGGTCCTCAGGCCTTATATGGGGATAGAGGTAATCGAATAACTTTGCTTAATGCATCAATAAGATTATCCCAAGACAGAAGAACAGGAATGCCATAAGTAGTTTTATTGGGCCAAGATTCTTCTTTAGAAACTCAGATAACCGCTGCGAGCTAATCCCTATTAAGGCTAATATAAACAGCAATACCAATGGAAAGATAAAAAATAGGTTGTATACCAGTATGTATAGAAATGCCCGTAAATTAAATCCATCTTGTTTGAGTATCAGAGAGAGTACGGGAATATATATCTGTCCAGTGCAGGCACATTCTAATAGACTAACTAAGAAGCCTACAGAGAATGATACAAGGAGTAACATAAGGGTCTTTTCTTTTTCCTTATGCCTCAACCATCCGAAAATTTGATTTATTCTCTTTTTAAGACCGATAGGAAGTTGTAATACCTGCCCTCTCCCTGATTTATTCTCTCTCCAGTTTAGAAAGTCTGTGATAGATAAAACGCCCAAGATTAAACAGAGTATACCCAATCCAGCATATAGAATGCGGTTAAGGATATATATAGCCTGGATTCGATATAGGGCATTGAAAAGGCCTAACCCAATGAGTAGGTAAGTCAAAAAAACGGCAAATATATAAGAGATGCCAATGATTATTATCTGTCTGCGGGAATAGTTATATACAGTTAAAAAAGAGATAAAGAATACAATAACAGCAAACGCACAAGGATTTATTCCGTCGATCAATCCAGCGGCAACTATGACTGGCAGGGAGAGGTTTTGGAAGTATTCAACTATAGTTTTTTTTTACCGTTAAGATTTGTTGCCTTTTCTATTTTTTCCATTTTAAGTTTGCCAGCAATGAAGTCCTCAATAATAGAGGTCACATTTTTTTCTATCTCATCGACTCCCACATATACATTGCCTGCAATTACCATTGTTGGGACACTACCTTCGGGGTTGACTTCCAATAATTCCTTTAAATTTTTCTCTTCTCCAATCTCTTTTTGTGCCAGATCTATTTTATCCCCGTATTTTTTCAATATTCCGGGGATATACTCATGCTCCAATCTCATACATGCCCCGCAATGTCGAGAGAAGTAAAGGGTCATCTCAAGTCGATTTGTTTGTTTTTCCTTGGCAAAGAGAGACCCAGAAGTTAACAATAATAGAGAAAGGAG
>JAMOOT010000004.1 GCA_027065215.1 Candidatus Omnitrophota bacterium
TCCCAGTGAATAAACCAACCAATGAACCTATTGCAAGGCTGTTTAGCCCTATTCGGATTATTTGATGAAGTGTTTTATAGGGGGTATACGGAGGGACAAAGGTCCAAAGGACCGTCTGGGAGAACAGAACCGCTAAACCTCCCAGGTATTCAAACCACTCCCACAACCTATGCCCCCTCTACTATCTGCTCTTTCTCTTCTCTTTGCTCTTCTTCGTCCCCATGAACCGGTAGGAATGTAAGTTCCTCTTTACCCTCCTCCCTTATCAACTTAATCTTCTTCTTATCCTTAAATGTCCCTCTTATTATCTCCTCAGCCAAAGGATCTTCAATATATCTTTGTATGGTCCTCTTAAGCGGCCTTGCCCCATAAACAGGATCAAACCCCTTTTCTATCAGAAAATCAAGGGCAGACTGCTCTAATTCTAATTCAATACCATGCTCTGATACTCGTTTCATTACCTCACCGACTTCTATATAAACTATCTTTTCTAAGTCTTCCCGATTAAGTGGCCTGAAGACTATAATCTCATCTATGCGGTTTACAAACTCGGGTTTGAAAACCTTTTTTACTTCATTGAGCAATTTCCCCTTTATCTCCTGATAAGTATATTCCTCCTTAGGGACGTGGAATCCTAACGAACCCTGTTTGCGCAATAGATCCGCGCCAACATTAGAGGTCATTATCAATATGGTATTACGAAAATCCACCTTTCGGCCATAACTGTCGGTCAACCTCCCATCTTCCAAGACCTGCAAGAGAAGATTAAAGACATCCGGATGGGCCTTCTCTATCTCATCTAAAAGGACAACTGAATATGGACGACGCCTAACCTTCTCAGTAAGTTGTCCTCCTTCCTCATACCCAACATATCCCGGAGGCGCGCCGACTAATCTGGAGACATTAAATTTCTCCATATACTCTGACATATCTATCTGCACTAATGCGTCTTCATCTCCAAACATAAACTCTGCCAATGCCCGAGCCAAAAGGGTCTTCCCGACTCCAGTGGGGCCTAAAAATATGAACGATCCAATCGGCCTTCTCGGATCCTTTATTCCAGCCCTGGAACGTCTTACTGCACGAGCAATGGCTGATATTGCTTCATCCTGCCCGATTACTCGCTTCTTCAGTTCATCCTCTATCTTCAACAACTTCTCGCTCTCTGTCTCCTCTAACCGAGTAAGCGGAATTCCGGTCCATTGAGACACTACTTGAGCAATATCTTCGGAAGTTACCTCTATTACTGACTCGGCCTTCTTCTGTTCCCAATCTTTCCTCGCCTCTTCCAATCGTTTGCGCGCCTCTTTTTCCATATCTCTTACTCTGGCTGCTTCTTCAAAATTCTGCTGGGAAATATACTCCTCCTTCTGTTTTTTTAACCGCTCAACCTCTTTCTCCAACTCAATAATCTCCTCAGGGACCGTCATCACTGAAAGTTTTGCCTTTGCCCCCGCCTCATCTATCAAATCTATCGCCTTATCTGGCAATGCCCGTCCAGTAATATACTTATCTGACAACACTGCAGCCGCCACTAACGCCTCATCAGTGTATTTTATTTTATGATGCTCCTCATACTTGACACGAAGGCCTTTTAGTATTTCTATTGTCTCCTCTACTGTCGGAGGCTCAACTATTATGGTCTGAAACCTTCGCTCCAATGCAGCGTCTTTTTCTATATGCTTGCGATACTCATCGAAAGTGGTAGCACCGATACACTGTATCTCTCCTCTGGCCAAGGCCGGCTTGAGTATATTCGAGGCGTCTATCGCCCCTTCAGCAGCCCCTGCCCCAACTAATGTATGCAACTCATCTATAAAGATGATTATATTCTCTGACCTCTTTATCTCATCCATTACTGCCTTTATTCTCTCTTCAAATTGTCCTCGATATTTTGTGCCTGCAACCATCAAGGCAAGGTCTAATACTATAATACGCTTGTTATGCAAGACCTCAGGGACATTTCCCTCTATAATACGTTGGGCCAGGCCTTCGACAATTGCAGTCTTTCCTACACCAGCCTCCCCCAATAAAACTGGATTATTCTTCGTCCTACGAGAAAGTATCTGTATAACCCGTTCTATTTCTTTCTTACGGCCAATTACTGGATCCAATTTAGACTCTTTGGCCAACATCGTCAAATCTCTTCCAAAGGCATCAAGTGCAGGGGTCTTTGACTTCTGCTGGGCAGCGTTTTGCTGATTACCAACACTCGGCCCAGGTATACCCGCTCCTAAAAGGTTCATTATCTCTGACCTAACCTTATCTATGTTCAGGCCAAACCCATGGAGGACTTGAGCCGCAATTCCTTCTCCTTCGCGCATCAATCCCAATAGGAGATGTTCTGTTCCTATGTAGTTATGCCCCATTGCCCGAGCCTCTTCTCCAGACAACTCTAAGGCCTTTTTTGCCCTGGGAGTGAATGGCATATCTCCTGATTTCCCAATATTTACACCCGGCTCTACTAATTTCTCTATCTCTCGCTTGACCTTTTCAAAATTGATATCCATCCTATGCAAAACGGCTGCTGCTACCCCCTCTCCCTCTTTCAATATCCCAAGCAAAAGGTGCTCAGTCGCTATATAATTGTGTTGCAGGCGTCTTGCCTCTTCCTTTGCCAGTATTATTACCTTACGCGCCCGTTCAGTAAACCTATTAAACATTATCTTTTCCCTCCTCGTCGGTATCTGCTACCATATCCTCGCAATTAAGGCGACTTCGCAGAATATTAGCCCGTTTTATATCCCTCTGACGGGACGATAATCTGCGCTTACTTATTTTTTGCAGATGAGCAGGTTGTATTATTATAAACAAATCATTTATGAGTTTCAAATCCACATCTTTAATCAATCCTAAATCCAGCCCCAATCTCACCATGGACAGATATTCAAATGCCTCAGCACTATTCATAATTCGGGCATTTCTCAAGAGCCCATAGGCCCTCCAAATCCTATCTTCCAACATCACCCGAGAGGTCCGCAGAACCCTCTCTCTGGCACTCTGTTCTTGTTCGATTATCTGATGACCCAATCGCTTTATACCTTCCAACAACTCTTCTTCAGTATACCCCAAACAGGCCTGATTTGATATTTGAAACATATTGCCCAATGCCTGCGTCCCTTCTCCGTAAAGGCCACGGGCAGTAAAGTTTAACTGTGTTATTGTTTGCAGGACTCGATTTATCTGTTTGGTTATTACTAATGCAGGCAAATGCATCATAAGTGAACCTCGCAATCCAGTCCCAGTATTTGTAGGACAGGCAGTAAGATAACCGAAATCCGGTGAAAACGCAAACTCAACTAATTGGGATAAACTATCATCTATGGCATTCATCTGTTCCCATGCATTATACAGATCAAAACCAGCAACCAAAACCTGCATACGCAAGTGATCCTCTTCATTAATCATAATGGAAAGACCCTCATCAGGGGTTATTGCCAACCCTTTACCTATACCTTCTACTGTATGTTCATAACTGATCAAGTGCCGCTCAACTAAAAACTGGCGATCAATCTGGCTTAAATTATCCATATCTATAAACCAATGGTCGGAAAAACCTTCCACCTGCCCCAATGCATCAAACAACCTTTCTCGTATCGCCAAAAGTTGGTTCTGATCTGCTCGGTTAGGGAATGGAAAATCAGACAGGTTTCGAGCCAACCTCACTCGACTGGATATTACAATATCTGAATTTGGACCTGAGGCCAACCAACGACTATGATTACCCAAAAGGTGATTTATTATTTCTCCAAAACCTGCACGCGGCTTTAGCCCCATAACTCTCTTATTCTCCTGATGAAATCTCTTGTTCTAATAGTTTTATCTCATCCCTTATCCGCGCTGCCTCCTCAAAGGCCTCTCGCTCAATCGCACTCTGCAATTCCTTACGAAGATTAGAAAGTTTCATCTGCACTTCTAAATTCTTAGATAACCGCCTTGGGCTCTTTCCGATATGCTGGTTAGAGCCATGGATATTCTTGAGCAAAGAGGAAAGATAATCTTTAAAGGCAACATAACACTGGCTGCATCCCAATCGGCCGATCTTCCGAAAATCGCGATAAGACAATCCACAATTAGGACAAATCATTGGCTCAGATTTGTCCACAGTCGCTTTTTCTGGCGCAATCCCCCCTAAGAAGACCTGAAACCCAACAGGAACCTGCATCTGAGAGGCCTTCTCTTGAGCACAGGCCTCACATAGATGCATCTCGACTATCTTCCCATTCACGATTTCAGTAAGATGAACTGTTGCCTCTGCTTTACCACATATATCACACAGCATAAAATAAGTCTCCTCTCATTCCCTCCTTCCCCTACCATCACACCCTTTCTATTTTACAGCAAAAGGCCTAATAATGATAGAAGAGCATCACTTTCCAAACAGTATTTCTTCGGCCTTCCTTATTCCACCTTCATTTACCTTAAAGTTCATCTTATTAAGCACTGTCTCAAGACAAGAAAGCCCAACAATTATATCGAACTCCTCAATCCACCCCATATGGGCCATACGGAATATCTTCCCTTTCAAATGGGCCTGCCCGCCAGCCACTGTTACCCCATATTCATCTCGCATTGTCTTTACCAACTTGGCCCCATCCACTCCCTCTGGGACCTTTACGGCTGTAACTCCATTGCTTGGGTTCTGAGAGAACAATTCCAACCCCATAACTTCAACTGCGCTTCGCACTGCCTTAGCCATCCTATTATACTTGGCCCAAAGGTTTTCTATTCCTTGGTCTTTGTAGAACCTTATTACCTCTCGCAAAGCCACGATAAGCGAGACCGCTGGAGTAAACGGTGTATCTGGTTTACCTGCAACCTTACCATACTTACGAAGATCAAGATAATAACGAGAACTCTTGGCCTCTTCTA
>JAMOOT010000005.1 GCA_027065215.1 Candidatus Omnitrophota bacterium
TGACTTTATCAAAACGATATCTCCAAACTGACGAGAATCTATCTTTACTGTACCCCTAATTAAATCATTAAACTGAACCTCTACTTCAGGTATAGCAAATATTATAGCCTCACCTTTATCTTCTTGTTCTTCCGTATCTGCCTGCCTTCTATCCAAACGAGAGGCAATCCCTTTATTCCGCCTTTCCTTTGCCCGATAGGCCTTTCCTTCAGATAATAATCTTTCCGCAAACTCATAGTAAAGATCCTTTCGATGAGATTGATAATATGGGCCTTCATCCCAATCCAAGCCAAGCCACTTCATAGAATCCAATATCTCATCTACGAACTCCTGACGAGATCGCACCTGATCCGTGTCTTCTATACGCAATATAAACTTTCCTCCCTTAGAGCGGGCAAACACCCAATTAAATAAGGCAGTCCTCGCCCCACCAATATGGAGATACCCAGTGGGACTCGGTGCAAATCGTACCCTAATCTCTCCCATTTATCTCCTCCATTAAGTAATTAATGGCCTCATCCACACTCATATCTTTTACCTCTCCTGACCTTCTATCCTTTACCTCCACTATTCCTTCTTTGGCCCTTTTACCTACCACCACCTGCCAAGGGATACCAATCAAGTCTGCATCATTAAACTTTACCCCTGCCCGTTCATCTCTATCGTCCCAAAGCACATCAGGTTTGGAATCAACAAACCGATTATAGATTTTCTCTGAAACGCGCATCATCACTTCATCCGTCACATTAACCGTTATCAATAAAACATCAAACGGACTTACCTCCTTAGGCCAAATTATACCTTTCTCATCGTTATTTTGTTCGATTATCGCGGATATCAATCTACTCACTCCAATTCCATAACATCCCATTATCACGGGTTTTCTCCTACCATCCCTATCCAAAAAATAAAGATTCATAGATTCACTATATTTTGTCCCAAGTTTAAAAATATGTCCCACCTCTATCGCAGGCACTACCTCCACATCTTTACTCGAGCAAGAAGGACACGGTGGAACCTCTTCTGATTCACACCCATAACTCGTGTTGCAGGACCTACACCTAATCAACTTATCCTCACCACAGGGGGCAGGGACCAAAAATTCAGCGGATTCACTGCCTCCCATAACCCCAGTATCCGCCTGAATAGAAGCAAAATCTAATCCCATACGAGAGAATATCCTCTCATAAGCAGAAAACATATTCTTATAAGAAACATCCAGCCCCTCTTCATCAGCATCAAAACTATAGGCATCCTTCATAATAAACTCACAACAGCGAATAAGGCCAAACCTTGGCCTTAACTCATCTCGGAATTTGGTCTGTATCTGGTATAAGATTACCGGTAAATCTCGATAAGAGCGTATATCCTGTCTGGCCAAAAAGGTGATAATCTCTTCGTGAGTAGGCCCTAAAGACAGATTTCTGCCTCGACGGTCGGTAAACCTAATCATTACATCACCAATAACCTCATCCCGTCCTGATTCTTGCCATAACTCAATCGGTTGAAGAGCAGAAAGAAGGACCTCATGGGCACCTGAGGCATTCATTTCCTCTCGAATGATCCTCTCAATATTCCTTAATACCCTCAAGCCCAATGGCAGGTACAGATAAACTCCAGCAATCAACATCCTAACCAACCCAGATCTTAACATCAATTTATGACTGGTAATCTGAGCCTCCTGTGGGGCATCTTTAAGCGTAGGCAGATAATACTGACTCCACTTCATCGCCTCCCCCTTCTCTTTTTTTGTGTCTGTGAAACAATCAATTGTTGAAGTTCCTCCATAAATTCCTTAACGTCCTTAAACTGCCGATACACCGAAGCAAATCTCACGTAGGCTACATCGTCCAATTTTGAGAGATACTTCATCACCTTCTCCCCAATTTCTTGAGAAGAGATCTCGTTATCGTATTCTCTACGAATCTCTTGCTCAATCTTATCGACCAACTCCTCCATCTGTTCTACTGAAACCGTTCGCTTTTCACAGGCCTTCATCACACCATTTAATATCTTATTTCTATCAAACATCTCGCGACGCCCATCTCTTTTTACCACAAAAAGGGGAACATTTTCAATGTACTCATAAGTCGTAAACCGTTTACCACACCCCAAGCACTCTCTCCTGCGGCGAATAACAACTCCATCTTCAACTTCTCTACTGTCTACCACCTTATCCATTTTATGGCCACAGTAAGGGCACTTCATTTCATCACCTCTCGAATCCTATTTTCTAACTCATCTAAATCCTTCACCATCTCCACCCCCGGTACCTCCCATGTCCCAAGCCCAAATACCCTTTTACCAACTGAAAGGGCAAAACCTATCTCAGAAAGGGTTCCATATTGTCCCGGCAAGGCAACAACCACATCACCACTGTAAGCAACTATCACATTTCGTGCATACCCCATACCCGTTGAAATAACCACATCCACATAAGGATTAGCAAAAGATTTCTCTACCTGCGGTATAATGCCAACCGTTCTGCCCCCTGCCTCTTTTGCCCCTTTGCAAGCAGATTCCATCACCCCACCTAAACCTCCACAAATAAGGACTGCTGGTAATTTCGCTACCATACGGCCCACCTCATAGGCCAAACGAAGTGTCTGGCCATCAGGAGAACTTGCACCTATTACTGATACACTAAACAAAGCCATACCTACAAATTACCTATTTATAAACTCAGCCACATCCCGACGAGGGCTCTCTTCATCAACCAACTTAACCGATATTATCTTAGATATACCTGTCGTGGGCATCGTTACTCCGTAAATGACATCTCCACAGGCAATTGTCTTCTTATTATGGCTGATTATCAAAAACTGACTCTTCTTACTAAACTCCTTGAGAAGACGAACAAACCTATCCACATTCGTCTCATCCAACGCTGCCTCCACCTCATCCAATATACAAAACGGAGAAGGCTTCACGCGAAATATCGCAAATATCAAGGCAATCGCCGTCAACGACTTCTCTCCCCCTGAAAGCAACGATATACTCCGTAACTGTTTCCCCGGAGGGCGGGCAGTGATTTCTATCCCCGATTCCAGAACATCATCTTCATTGATGATAGATATATTGGCATTCCCGCCTCCAAAAAGCATACGGAAAAACCGTTTAAACTCCTCTCGTATCTGAGAAAAAGTCTGAATAAACAACTCTTCACTGGTCCTATTCAATTTATTTATCGCCTCCTTAAGGGCAAACTTGGCCTTTAATAGATCTTCTCGTTGAGATTCTAAAAATTCATACCTCTGTCGAAGTTCCTCATACTCTTCTATGGCTATCGTACTGACCGTCCCCATCCTCCGAATCTTCTCCTTTAAAGAGTCAATCTCCTCTTGCAATACATCAAGATCTAATCCTATAGGCAAGATTACTGAATTCTTCGCCTCTTCAAGATCTACACCATAGATCTCCATCAAATGGGAGGCAATAGATTTTATCTTGAAACTTATCTCTTGCACCTTTAACTCTAACTGATAGGCATCCGCCTTCAACCTGTCAACCTGAGAATTTAAATCCTCTCTCTCTGCCTCTATCCTATCCAACTGCCCGCGAAGTTCCTGATAATTATCCCTCAAAGAATCCCTCTCTGATTGAAGGGAATCTATTGTCCTTTCCCAATCTATAGACCGTCCTTTTATCCTGTCAATCTCTTCCTCCAATTCCTTGATACGTGCCTCGATCTCATCTTGCAACTGACTTCGCTCGGCAACCACCCTCTCTTCTTCCTTGAGATTATTCAATATAGACTCAAGATTCCCCTTCAAATTATCCAGATTAGCACTTATCACATCACGTTCAGCCCGCAATTTAGATAGACTTTGCTCCTTCTCTAATCTATTTCTCCGAATCTGCTCTATCTCCTCCTCCAGAAGCACAATATGACGATTCCTTTCCGAGATCTTTTCCTCCAAATTCTTTATATCCTCCTTTAACCCGACCATCTCATCATTACACATAGCGATCTTAGAGTCTATATTAGAGACTTCCTCATTTAACACATCCATTTGTATAGAGTACTCTTTTATCGACTGCTCCCCCGAGTTAATAAGGGACTCCTGATGCTTTATTTCCGAATTTAGGGCAGCAATCCTCCTTTCCAATTCTCGGCGCTCCTCATAAAGACGATCCAATCCACTTTTGGCATTAACCAAACCCTCTTCTAATTCCTTCAACCTATTGCCAAGGTTTGCCAACAAATCGTCTATGTCCGATAAATGCCGCGGAAGCACCTTAGCCGAACACGAGAGATGAATCCAGTTATTATTCTCCTCAATAATAGAATCCACTCGAGCCACAATGCTCCCTATCTCAAACCCAGCCTTTTCCACCCACACATCTATCTTTCTTTCTTGAGGCAAAGTAATGTATTTAGCCTCCAAATGGGAAAGGATCTCTTTCTGGGTCTCAACCGATGCAATCTCTCCCTTAACCTGCTCAATCTCAGACTCTATCCGACTACAATCCTCCTTCCCCTGTCTTATTTTGCTCTCTACTTCCTCCATCTTAGGGCCTTGACAAAACTCTAATTCCTTGGCAAGTTCCTCAATCTTGTTCCGATAAGAAGAAAGTTTCTCCTGCATCACTCTAATCTGTCCTTCCACCTGTTGCCTCTGTTCTTGGCTATGACGGCGCTGAGAATGAAGAGAGTTCAACTCTAACTCAAGATCCTTCTCTCTATTCCGTAGAGAAGAGAGATTATGATTATCTTCAAACAGGCCAGATCGCACAGATTCTAACTCCACTTCTTTGTTGCTTAAATCAGAAACAAGTCCCTCTAACTCTCTCTCCCCT
>JAMOOT010000006.1 GCA_027065215.1 Candidatus Omnitrophota bacterium
CAGGGCAGATATAGTAGTATTGGCAAAAGATAAGGTATATGTGGTAGAGATAAAGACAGATGCGAATGAACCAGCGA
Organism: Candidatus Omnitrophota bacterium; assembly: GCA_027065215.1. Taxonomy (GTDB): domain Bacteria; phylum Omnitrophota; class Gorgyraeia; order S143-82; family S143-82; genus S143-82. The sequence continues at coordinate 78 of JAMOOT010000006.1, forward strand.
TAAAGCAGATAGAAGAGAGGAGGTATTGGGAGAAGTATGAGGGGGGAGGACGAGAGATATATTTGGTGGGGATAAATATAGATAGTGAGGCAAGGACAGTTGGGGAGATGGAGGTAAGGAGGATTAGATAGGTTCAGGTTTGAGTTTTTGAGGTATCGAAATTTTTGGTGTAAATAAGGCAATGGAACAATGTTTGTGCTAATCTCTTTTGGATAGTAGGAAATATGTTTGGATTTTTTGGTGATTTTAGGTAGAATATTGCTATGAAATCTATCAGGATAGGTGGCTTTACCTTAATAGAGTTGTTGGTCGTTATTGGAATAATCCTTCTTTTGGCGGCTATGCTTTTCCCTGCCCTTCAGGGAGCGCGAGAACAGGGACGACGGGCAAAGTGTGTGAATAATCTCAAGCAGATAAGCGCTGCCTTGCATATGTATGCGACTGACCACAATGAAAAGTTTCCTCCCAATCTTCAGGCCCTGGTAGATGAAGGTTATATTGATGATTTGAATGTCTTTATCTGCCCCAGTTCCAATGTATCGGAGATATCTAATGCTGACCAGGGTTCTTATCTATACAATACTGGCCTTACTGAATCGGCTCCATCCACTACCCCTATAGTCTGCGATAAACCTGAAAACCATCAGGGAAGGGGGGGGAATGTCCTTTATGTGGGTGGCACGGTAAAGTGGGAGCCGGCTAAGGGTGGCAAGAACTGGTCCCCGCCATTTTAGGGGAGATAATCGGTAGTTCTGGGATAGAGTAAAAGGAGGGGCGTTATGAAGAGGGGGAAACTGGCCTACAAGATCCTGTTTTATTGTATGTTGGTTGTGTTTTGTGGGGAGAGTTTGTATGGGATTATATGTTTTTCTTGGTTGTCTAAGCAAATGAGGAAAAACGTTGAAAAGGATAGAGTGATAGCCAAAGATACAATATCTACTTTAGTGGATACTATGGGTAAAAGTATGATCGTTTCGTTAAATGTGGTTGCGCACAATCCCGCAGTTCAAGAGGCTTTATATCTTAGGCAGAAGGATAGACTCGAACTTCTCACCAAAGATATCTGGACGGATTTGCATAAGCATGGAATCTCTCAGTTTCAATTTTATCTCCCTTCAGGGGATCTATTCCTTCATTTGCAGGATACATCTAATGGGAGGGTTTTTGGAATTAGAAAAATGATTGATCAGAGTAGGACTGAACACAGGCCGGTAGCAGGGTTAGGCTTAGATCAGGTAGGATGGGGCTATCATATTATTACGCCCGTTTCCTATATGGGGCAGGATGCTGGATTGGTGGAGATGGTTATTGATGTGGGGAAGGTGGTGTTAGGTGAATTGAAGGAGAAATTGGGAGGAGAATGGAGAATTGCCTCACTCTTGGGCAAGGGAGATGGTGGAGAGTTCGAGTTGCTGTCTGTTCCCAAGGTTGTGGCATCTACTTCTTCTCAAGGAGGGCACTATACTCCCTGGTATTTTGAGGGAGAGAACAAGACCAGGATTGTGAATGGGGAGGCGTTGTTTTGCTCTTGTAAAGACGGAACCATAGAGATAGCAGTACCATTGAAAGATTATACCGGGCGTGTAGGGCTTGTTGTTATTCAAAAGAAACCCAATTTGGTTAAAAAATCTCTTAATAATTTGTTGGTTGCGTTATGGATTTTGTCGATACTTGATTTCTTGGGAATAGCTTTGGTGTCGTTTTTGGCGATAAATTCTTCTGTTGCCCCAATAATTAAGATTACCGAGATGATAAATGATATTTCCACTGGTGAGGGGGATCTTACTAAGAAGATAGACTTTGATTCCAACGACGAGGTGGGTGCCCTTGCCCGAGGATTCAATCAATTCGTAGATAAACAACATAAGATGATCTCTCAGATAAGAGATAAGGTGGAGGTTTTGTTGTCTAAAATGGGAGATCTGGTTTCTCAGATGGTATCTGTGGATCAGACCTCCAAAGAACAGAGTGATCAGGTCAATCGGATTGCGACCGCAGTGGAGGAGATGAATTCTACTGTGTCCGAGATCGCTGGCAATGCAGAGACAGCAGCCCGGGTCTCAGATGAGGCCTCGGATAAGGCAGGGGCAGGAGCAAGTGTAGTTAGGGAGACCATAGATGGAATGAATCGGATTGCAGATGTAGTAGATAAGGCCGCGGAGAAGATTCACAGTCTGGGAGAGAAGAGTGCCCAGATTGGAGAGATTATAGGGGTAATAGATGATATTGCAGATCAGACAAACCTGTTAGCGTTGAATGCTGCTATTGAGGCGGCGAGGGCAGGTGAGCACGGTAGAGGATTTGCGGTTGTGGCAGATGAGGTCAGAAAATTGGCCGAGAGGACATCTCAGGCTACAAAGGAAGTGGCAGCGACGATAAAGACTATTCAAGAGGAGACCCACGAGGCAGTGGAGTCAATGGAGGAGAGTAAGAGGGAGGTAGAGCAGGGGAAGGAATTGGCCTCTGCGTCTGGTTCTGCATTGGAGGAGATAAAACAGTCTGTGGAAAGTGTAACCGGGATGATAAACCAGATTGCCAATGCCACTCGTGAGCAGAGTCAAGCCACGGAGGAGATTACGCAGAGTATAGAGGGAATAACTCTCTTGTCCAAGAAACTCTCTGATATAAGTTCGGGCTCCAGGGGTGTGGTGGAGGAGTTGGCCGGATTGGTGAATGAGATAAAGGGGCAGGTGGATAGGTTTAGACTGTAAATATCAAAGGGGGGGTAAAGTGAAAAGGGAGATACTGTTTCTAAAGGTAATGGGAATAGTGTTTCTTTTCACGTTATCCACTGCTGTAGGTTTTGGAATTTGTGATACTGGAAAGATAAAAGTAGGTATTTCTCTTGCCCTTACTGGGCCGTATGGTGAGATGGGACGCACGTTTGCTCAGGGGTGGGAGATTGGTTTTAAAAGGATAAATGATGAGGGTGGAATAAATGGCAAGAAGATAGAATGGAAGATAATGGATGATGCATTTGCGCCGTATAAGACGGTTGAAAATACGAGGTATTTGATAGAGGAATGGGGTGCGGATATATTAGCGGGGTATTATGGCGCACTACCAGTAAAGGCAGCAGTAGATTACCTGGAAAAGAGACATAAAAAGATTCCGTTTTTCTTCCCGATGGATGGGACAAGGTTTATCAAGCAGACTATAGTGGGAATGCTTTATTCCATAGATTCCTTTTATGAGGATGAAATTCGGGTAGTTTTTGATTATTTTCTTATGACAAAAGGTGCCTATAGGTGGGCTGTAGTATACAAGAATGATGTTTTCTCTCAGGCAATAAATGGGATGCTGGTTGATTATCTCCTTCGTATAGGGGTAAGCCCTGCATTGATAAATGTAGATGATTTGGAGGCAACTAAACAATTGATCAATTCTCGTTGGGATGTGGTGATATTGAATTTGAGTGCCAAAGATGGAATTTCGTTTATCAAAACGATGGTGAATGAAATGGGGGAGAAGGATTTGCCGAATATAGTAGCGATCTCTTCGGTCTTTCCATACGCGTATATCCGCAAGGTAGCCAAGATGGTACCCGAGGGAAGTTTTTTCTTCACTCAGGTGGTCCCTCATTTTGAGAATACTGATTATAGGATTGTTCGCGAATACCTAAGGGATATAAAGAAATACGACTCTGGTGAACCTGGTTTTGTTTCCCTTCATGGGTACATTGCAGCAAGGCTTTTGGGAGAGATATTGCGAAGGGCTAATGGTGAGGTTTCAGTTGATGTGATAAGACAGGCCTCTGAATGTGCTCCGTTTGAGATTGGCATTGAAAAACCATTGCGTTTCTCTCCAGTTATCCATAGATGCCCGATAGGTGTGGGATTGATGACAGTGAGGGAGGGTGGTTCTAATGTAGAGATGATACTGTGGGAGGACTTTACACACAGGATTTCTGACAGTGGAAATTTGTCCGAAGAAAAAAATCGTGATTTGAAGGATGGAGGTGAAAATAAGAGAAAAGGGAGAAACAAGAAATCTTTACCTATTGAGGTGAGGATACAGAAGGTTTCGGCTGTCCGATAGGATGGAGTCGGAACTAATTTATAAGGTTGGAAGTCTGTAAATGTTATCTCTTCCCTTGCTTTTGTAGGTTAGGTAGGGCTAATTTTTGGTGTAAGAAGGCCAAGATTGATTTTGGCCAGATGGAGCGCAATAGTAATGTATACATGCGGTTGCGATATAGTTTTTGATTGCATTTTATCCAGATTTCATGTAATCCTATCTTAGATTTGTTTTATCGTTCGTTTTTGGGTGGAATGTGTTATTAACTTGGGAGGAGTTGTGCTATGGGCAAGACAATTGCGGAAAAGATATTATCCAGGCATTCGGGTAGGGACTTGAAGGCAGGTGAGTTTGCTATATGTGATGTAGATTATTGTTTTGGACAGGATGGAACGAGTATGATTATTATTGATCGGATCAGGGATTGGGGGATAAAGGATCTGGCGTTAAGAGATAGGTTTTCTATGGTGATAGATCACAGTGCACCCTCTCCTAATTTGGGTGTCTCTCGTGTCCATGATAAGATGCGCAGGTTTGCTAAGGAATATGGGGTGAAGTTGTTTGAGATAGGCAATGGGGTCTGCCATGTAGTTATACCTGAGAGTGGGAATGTCCTGCCTGGAGATCTGGTCTTGGGGGCAGATTCTCATACCTGTTCTTATGGAGCCCTTGGGGCGTTTGCGTCGGG
>JAMOOT010000007.1 GCA_027065215.1 Candidatus Omnitrophota bacterium
ACTGGTCGTCAAGGAAAACAAACTGTCTGAACTGGTCGCAGCACGTTCCATATTCGCACTGGCATCTGCAGCCCCTGCAGCAATAGTGGGTCCTAAATCGTCAAAGACATTATTGAAAACCGTATTTCCAGAAACAGTGATACTCAAACTGTCTATATTAGATGCCCCATTATTAGTAATCTGCACTGCCCCTGAACTGGTAATATCCACTGTTACATTTGCCCCAAGTTGAGAACTCAACCAGGCAGAAAAATCACCTAATGTAGCCTGCCCACTTACCTGATAAGTCGCATCGTGCCCACTACCATCATTCCAATGCAGATTAATTACATCCCCACTGGTTAGTTGAAGCGGGGCGGCAGTTGAGGCATCATCAAACAGTCCGGTCAAAAGGGCATTAGAATCTGCTTGGCCTGCCAGGTAATAATCAGAGCGAGAGATGCTCCCTTGTGTGCCAATTGCGGCATCGGCATTCAGGTTCCCTACTAAATATACATTTGAAGTAGCCTGAGCAACCATCCTGCTTCCTATTGGGATAACAATATCTCCCACAGGTCCACTGGTATCAACCGCTCCATTTACTGCCTGCCAACCTTGGACCCGATAACCATTAGCGGGATTTATCAAGACACCATTGGCGTTTATATCAAAGGATCCATCTCGAGAGAAGGCTATAGTGGAACCGTTGTTTAAGACAAAAAAACCATTCCCCTGAATAGCCATATCGGTCGGTTTCCCGGTTGCCTGTAAGTTCCCCTGGCTATGAATTGTGTCGATACCTGCAACCAAGACTCCCAACCCTACCTGGGCAGGATTAACTCCACCCGTACCTGTGGCCGTCGGGGCTGTACCACCTCTCACCGTCTGATTAAGCATATCTTTAAATGTTACCCTGCTAAACTTAAACCCTGTGGTGTTAACGTTTGCAAGATTGTTACCAATAACATCCATACGAATCTGGTGGGCCCTAATACCCGAGACACCAGCAAACATCGACCGCATCATAACGCATCCCCCCTCGCAATTCTTTGCGAGTAAAGGACCTCCTCAGCGAGGGCCAGCCCTTTACTCTATTACTCCACAATCATTACCCCATCTATATTTGTAAAGACATCCTGTTTTAATCTCTCTCTATCAACACAAGTAATCACCTTTTTGTCCCTAACATTAACCAACAACGCTATATCTCTATACAATAAAAGTGCCTCACGTGTACCCTTTTTCCCCATCTTATCCACTGCTTCCGATATCTTTGCCAGATCGTCTTGATCAAAATTTATCCCCCTCTGCTGTGACCTTTTCAATGCATGTTTACTAAAGGAGAGATTAACCGAATTTGGAGAATTAACAACTTGTTCTAAAACATCTTTGAACGACTGCCCCTCATGTTCCTTAGGAGAAATCACCTTATGATTAACAGAATGTGTTTGGTTAGGGTTATATATTGGATATATAGGCCCCACTACTGGACCTCCTTTATAGTGTTCACTCCAATCGTGGCACCATTATCCAAACTCAATACAATATCCCCATCATCTATTTTGGCTGAAGTGACCAACCCTGATACGTCCTCTCCATCCTGACCAACTCCTAAGACATTCTTCCCTATCAAAGAAACTGCATAAGACCACTGCGAGGACTGAGACATCTTCTCAAAACCGGAAGACATCCCTTCAACCGATTCCAGTGTAGAGAATTGGGCCAACTGCGCAATAAAATCCTTGTTATCCATTGGATTCATAGGATCCTGATAGGTTAATTCTGTTACCAATAACCGCAAAAATGCTGACCGGTCAAGGCCTGACCTCTTCATCATCTGTGACGGACTGAACGAGGTTGTAACACCCGAAACCATCTTTCCTCCTTATGCAATGGTATTTATTATTTCCGAAAATACCTCAGAAAACCCATCCTTCTCAGTTTTATCTTTTTCTCTCTCTTGATAATATCTTTTTTGCCCATTATGCCAATTTAGATAATTCTCAGACCTACTATCCGCGATTCCATGATTTGGTAAAATTTCTACCTTGATATCTTGGAATTGTCCCAAATTAACAAGTTGCCCCCTGATCTCATTTAGGTGAGATTTTATTAAATGATGGGCACCTTCTTTCTCCGCTTGTAACTGGACTAATAATGCCCCCTTATCCAATTTCACATCTATGCGCAAATTACCTAATTCTGGTGGATGCAATCTTATCCTCATACCACCCGGAATCTTATTCATAGAAAGTAAATGCTTAACTGCCATTACAACCCGAGCAACACTTACATCGCTTGCAGGCGCTTTGGGGGCAAGAACTCCTCCTGACTTACTCATCTGCAATATTAATTCATCCTGCTTATCTGAAGAGACTTCCCCCCTCTCTCCCACCATAATCATAGAAACTCTATCCCTATTTGTCTCATTTGTTAGTTTATGATCTGCAAGCAGGCCATACCTCTTTCCTACAATCCCATTGCTATTTATTATCCTATTTACACCTGATCCACTTTCTATCTGGAGGTTATTTTTATCCGTTACACCTAATCTCATCAAATCATTCTCAACTCCCTTCCCTAATTCTCGGCTATCTTTTACTTTTCTAAGGAGTTCTTTAATCTTAGAAAGGCTATCTATGAGGGGATTCTTTTGTGCACCTACAAAGACACTTTCTATCTGGACATTATTCTTTCCTTTTTCTAAATCAAGTTGTTTATGCCCTATTGCCTCCAAATTATCTCTCAATTGGGATAAGACTTTCGCCGCTTCTCCTTCTTCAGGATCTAAATTATTCTCCGCTACGCCCGCCCCTCTATTTTCATCTACCTCTTTCGACCCTGCCACGCTACTTAATCCCAAAAGACTACTAATATTCTTTGCCTCACGATGAGACCCTAACCCTATAGAGCCTTCCTCTTGTTCTGCCCCTTTTAAAAATGAAATTAGCCCAGATAATGCCCTCTTTAATTGCGTAAGTTCATTTGGACTAAGGGATAATGCCCCCATTTCTTGAGCCACCTGTAAGTCTGAGAGAAGTTGTTTAATCTCTGAAAGTAATTTCTGGATTTCTTTATCTTGTGGCAACGACAGTCTTGCCGATCCTAATCCATCGCTATCTGGATTTAATTTGTCTAATCCCTGAATCATTGCCTTAAGGCAAGATAACAAATCAGTTTGATCTTGATCTTCTCCTGCTGCCTTTCCATCATACTTATCCAACTTCTGCATCTGGCTATAGATTATATCTTTAAAGATTCTCTGGGATCCAAGGTTGCCCTGCCCAACCCGAGCAGACTGATTCGGGAGAGGTTTTACTGAAACTCCTATTAAAAGACTATCTGTACTCATTTATCAATCCTCGGTATTATTAATATCTGCCCGGGATAAATCTGATGAGGATTGTCAATAATATCCCTATTGGCAGTATAAATCATCTCCCATTTAAAAGGATCCCCATACACCTCTTTTCTCTCCGCTATCTTCCAGAGGCTATCCCCTTCTTTTACTACATAGATGTCAAAATCTCTCCGAAGGTATAACCTATGTTTCATCTTTTCAATAGTCGCAATCTTAGTCTCTAACATCGCCAGATCAATCCTCTTTTTTCGAATCTCATCTTCTATCTCTTTCAATTCCTTTTCCTTGTCCTCTATTTTCATCTCCAATACGTGTAACTTTTCTAAATACGGTTCCATCCTCTCCTTAGCCGTACCAGAATATATGTACCCACCACTACGGCGCTCTGCACAATCTCCTACAGATTTGTTTGCAAATATTGTGCCAATTAAAATCAGTATCCCTACAATCCACCTCATTTGACCTTCCCCTCCTTTAACAACCTGGTAATCTCTATAGCCTTATCGGTTGGCAAGGCCGATAAGACCTTACCAGCCTGACGATTACCCATCCGCGATATTATCTGGGCCGCAGTATAGGAATCCATATCCTTGAATATCTTGGCCACTGCCTCAGGCTTCATAGAAGAATACAATTTTGCAAGATACTCCAAATTTCCTCCCTTATTGGGCACTTCTTGTCCGGTCTCAGTCTTCTCTTCTCCCCCTCTGTTTGACTTAATCTTAGAAAGGACTTCATCTGCTTTAGACAAAAACTCCTGCTTTTGTTTCTCTAAGGCCTCCTGTTGAATCCTTAATCTTTCCTCCAACTCTTTTAACTCCTTCTCCTTTTTAAGGAGTTCCTCCTTTTCTTTCCTCAAATCCTCTGGGAGGACCTGTGAAGGAGAGGCGCTATCAGAAGGATTTATAACTATCTTCCCTGTCTTTATTCCTATGCCAATTGCTGCAATTAGTCCAAGAATTAATACCAATAGAATGACACTCAAAACCGCTTGCGCCCTTTTATCTTCTAAAGAATCCCTGTATTGCCTTCTCATCACTGGACTTCCTCTCTTCCTTTAGTTCCTCCTGCAATATTCGGAACTCCACTCTGCGCTCTAACTTATCCATTACATCTCTCTCTATTTTTCTTTCCATCATCCTATTTCTAATCTCTTCCAATACCTTTTCCAATGATGCAATCTTATGGCGAATAGAAAGCAATATCCGTTCCGTGTAGACGATAAATTGATATACCTCTTGTAGATCTTCACTGCGCACACATTTATCTCTTTTTTGCAATTGAATAAACTCATCTCTCAATTCCATTCGAAATTCATCTATGCGCTCAGATTCTTTCTCTAAACGCCATATCTCCTGAGCTACCCTGGCATACTCCATTTGCACCTCTTTCAGGGCATGTTCGCGAATCCTTTTTATTCGTTTTATTCTACTCAAATTCATTTGGCGCCCACCAATGAACGCATAAGCGCTAATGTTTGTTGATAACTAAACCGCTCTTCAACCCGCTGACGGAGAAATTCGTTTACTTTCTCTATCATAGAGATTGCGTAGTCTATCTTTGGAGAACTCCCTCGCTTATATGCCCCAATGTTTATTAAATCCTCTGCATCTCGATAAACAGCAAGTATCTCCCTAATGCGCTGGGCCAATTCTTGATGTTCTGGATTCGTAATTTCCGTCATTAACCTACTAATGCTATAAAGCACATCAACTGCCGGGTATTGTCCACGGGAGGCGAGATCGCGAGATAGGACAATATGCCCATCTAATATAGACCTAACCGCATCGGCAATAGGATCGTTTATATCATCAGATTCCACTAATACCGTATAAAAAGCGGTAATACTCCCATTCTCATCTGTCCCAGCCCGCTCTAAAAGCTTAGGGAGCATTGCAAAGACCGACGGAGTATAACCGCGAGTAGTGGGGGGTTCACCAATCGCAAGTCCTACCTCACGTTGGGCCATCGCCAATCGGGTAATAGAATCCATCAATAAAACCACATCCTTGCCCTGGGACCGAAAATATTCAGCAATGGCTGAAGCAACAAAAGCAGCATTTATCCTAACCAATGAGGGCTCATCACTCGTTGCAACAACTAAAATAGAACGGCGCATACCTTCTTGACCTAAATCTCTCTCAATAAACTCCCTTACTTCCCTCCCTCTTTCACCGATCAAGGCAATGACATTTACCTCTCCTAACCCATTTCGAGCAATCATTCCCAAAAATGTGCTTTTACCCACACCACTTCCTGAGAATATTCCCATCCTTTGCCCTTTCCCACAAGTAAGCAAACCATCTACCACCTTTATCCCTGTGCAAAATATCTCACTAATACGCCTACGTCTTAATGGATTGGGGGTGCGATTGAATACCGGGAATCTGTTGCTCGCTAAGATTGGCCCTTTATCATCTATGGGTCGACCAAGCCCGTTAAGCACTCGTCCTAACAATTCCTCCCCTACTTCCACAAAAAGCTCTTCCCCTCCTAAGATAACTTCATCTCCCGGTTTTATTCCTCGCAGTTCTCCCAAGGGCATAAGAAGTAATCTGTCACTTCGAAAACCTACCACCTCGCATAGAACCTCTTCTTGTCCGGTATCTATTAAACAAAAATCTCCTATGCGGGAAGGGGGAGCAACTGCTTCAACAACCAATCCAGTAATACGATCCACATACCCACATAGCCTTAACGGATTGATACCCTTAACTTTCTCTATATAGGGAGCAAGTGTAATCATCCCAACAACCTCTTACGCACCTCTTCCAATTGGGTGGACAACAAGGCATCGATTCGGCCTGCCTTCCCCTGAACAATACAGCCACCTTTGGGAATATTTGTATCTGCAACGATCTTAAACTCACCCTTTATCCCATCTAAGATTTTATCCTTTGCTTCTAAAAGAATAGATTCATCTTCCATCGAGACATATATAGTAATCTCGCTTTTATCACTCAAGGCTTCAATTGCCCGTTTGACTACATCCAATACCCTTTCCCTATCTCGTTCACTAATCGCACCCACCACCTGCTCAGCAATAGCAATAGATAACTCCACCAAATCCTTTTCCACATCCCTATACAACTGTGCTCTCTCTTCACTTATCTGTTTCAACAAAGAATTCAATCTCTCTATCTCCTCATTAAGTTTGGCCAACCCCTTAGCCATACCCTCCTCAAATCCCTTCTGGTAGGCCTGCTCAACCTTTTGCTCCCATATTTTCTCCGGATTGTTTTCCTCTTCAGACTTATTTTCAGAAGACGAACCTTCCGGGAGAAATGTCTGGATTTGGCTCAGTTCTTGAGAAGATATTATCTTCTTACCCATAACACGTTATACCACCAACTCATCTTCCTTTCCGCCTCTACCTGAGATAACTATTTCACCTGCCTCCTCTAACCTGCGAACAATTGCAACAATCCTCTGCTGTGCCTCCTCCACTGTGCGTAATCTAACCGGCCCCATAAACTCCATCTCCTCTTTGATGGCCTCAGCAGCACGCTTGGACATATTCTTAAAAATCTTCTCCTTTACCGCATCACTGGCACCTTTTAAAGCAACAGCCAATTCCTTCGTATCCACCTCTTTCAAGACCTGCTGTATTCCCCTATCGTTTATGTGAATAATATCCTCAAAGACAAACATTAATTTGCGCACTTCATCTACCAATTCTGGCTCTGTCTCCTCCATAGCCTCGAGAATCATCTTCTCCGTACTGCGATCAATATAGTTTAAAATCTCAGCCGTGGTCTTTACCCCACCAGTAGTAGCAAGGCCTTGTGAAAATAAAGAGGATAACTTATGTTCAAGCGTTTTCCCAATATCCCTTACGATATCCGGCGGCGTGCGATCCATCGTAGTTATGCGACGAGTTACCTCTATCTGCAACTCTACAGGGAGAGAAGACAGAATGCTGGCTGCATATTCCGGTTCAAGATAAGACAGGATCAAGGCAATGGTTTGGGGATGTTCATTCTGAATAAAATTAAGCAACTGCGACGGCTCGGTACGTTTTAAGAACTCAAACGGAGACTCGTTTGCCTTCCCCCCAACACGAGCAATCAACTCCCGAGCCTTTTCAGGACCAAGGGCCGACTCCAACAACTTCTGAGCAGTTAATACTCCACCCTTTATAAGCCGCCGTTTTTCCAATAGACCCTCTTTAAACTCTCGCAGAACTGCGTCAATTACCTCCTTAGAAACCGGGCCAAGGCCTGCAATTTCCTTGGTTAAGAGTTCCACTTCAGATTCATCCAATCGTTTAAATATCTCAGCGGCCTTCTGTTGGCCAATCGCAAGTAAAAAGACCGCTGCCTTTTGACGAGGACTCAAGGCTGATGGATCGCGAATCACCTCCTCCTGTGCCATTAACCCTGTCCCTCCTCTTCTCCTTCTAAATACTCTCTAACTACATCTGCTGCCAAATCGTAATTTTCCCCAACGACTTCTGTTATATCCGGTTCACGAGGACGTTTTACCTGTTTGGGCCTCACTTCGGCTACGGGTTTAGGCAAAGACTGCGATATTGTCTTAATGGTATTCTGTATCATCATAATCGCAATCAATATAAGGACTATCCCTCCAATGTATTTTCCTACTTCCAAAACAGTTGACACCATCTGATCCTGATTGGCTCTCTTCTTTTCTTCTTCAACTGCCGATTTATCAAAAGGCATTTCATTAATGGTTATCGTATCCCCTCTCTTTGGATTAAGCCCAACGGCCTGGCTCACTAAATCTTTTATCTTCTCCTTTTCCTCTTCCGAACGAGGGACATATTCCCTCTTGCCATCTTTGACCTCATACTTCCCATCAACTACCACTGCTACTGCTAAACGCTTTATATTCCCCGAAGACTCAACTATATGAGCAACTGTTCGACTTATCTCATAATTAGTAATCGTATGTTCCTTATTGCCCTGGCCATCAGAAGAGGGGATTGCCTCCCGAGAGGTCTCCTCACTTCGGGGAACCAACCCTTCAGGATCATACTTTTCTTCCGTTTTATCGATCTGAGTGAAATCAAGATCCGCATTCACCCTGACCAGGGCCTTCCCCGGCCCTAACACCCCTGCCAACATAGAACTTGCCTTCTGTTCTAAGTATTTCTCTACACTGCGTTTGATATCTAATTGAGCATCAGAAAGCCCTGCTGGAGAATCAAAACCACCATAGAGGAGATTACCGTAGGTATCTACCACCGTAACATTCTTCGGGGTAAGCCCCTCTACCGAACTCGCAACTAAATGTACTATTGCCCGCAATTGGGACTTGGAGAGTCCTAACCCAGAATCAACGACTACGGATGCACTTGGGGGAATCCGTTCTTCTGCAAACAATTCCTGCTTAGGCAACGCAAGATGTACCCGAGCCTGTCGAATTCCTTTAATAGAGGCTATCGTACGCGCCAATTCTCCCTCTAACGCCCGCTTATAATTTATCTGTTGGAGATAATTGCTCGTACCTAATGGGGAATTTTTATCAAATATTTCATACCCAACACCTTTCCCCTCTGGAAGACCCTCTTGAGCCAAGGCAAGTCGCGCCTCATAGACATACTTGCTGGGGACCATAATTACCGTCCCCTTCAATTTTACTGGAATATTCATCTCATCTAATTTTTGTCTCACCGCTGCAGCATCAGAAGCATCTAAATTTGCATATAAGACAGTGAAATCTGGCTGAGACAACCATAACGCCATTGCAACAATCACCACCACAGAGGAAAAGAACACCAAGACCACACTTGCCTTCTGGGCTGGAGACATCTTAGAAAAGGCAAGGATAAACTGTCTAAAAATCTTAAGGATTTCATTCATATAAACCTAATCCAACCCCCCAGTTTAAATAAAGATAAAACCCCTTGATACCATTAGATTATATCACACACTACACTATACTAAAAATGAATCAGTATAAATCCTGAAAATAGAGGCAGACATTGCTTCGTTGGTTTAGCGTGAGATTAAGGTTATTAGATTATTAAGACTATAAAGACTTAAAACAACTTAACAAGATCCCACCGACATCTTTCTCTCCACTTGTAGTAACTACATTATGCTTTGACTCTTCCCATAGATCATCAGCAAAACTTCGAATTGTTTGAATTTCATCAAAACTCAATTCTCTTTGTTTCTTGCTTACCAACTCGTTATAGACAAATTCCGAAACATACCGCCTCAACCCCAAAATACTATCCATTTCTCTTTCAGATGCCCCCTCTAACACATTAAACCTACTCAAGATAAAAGAAAACAATATGGCCTTCGTAGTTACATCAGTTTTTATTGAATCTAATTTGCTCAAATAGTGACAAATCTTACCCCTGCCTTTTATTCGATCACCCAAAATATCTTTTGCTATAGACAATGGAGTCTCTCCCGAATTAAGTCTTTCTACTATAATATTGAACAATTCCTCACCAAACTTAATAGCAGATGGATCAACACTAAGATGTAGATCCGGAAGATAGATATCTTTCTCTCTATCCAAATTAGCCACTACTACCTTATTCCTTCCTGTTTCCTTGGCCCGATAAAGGGCCTCATCTGCCATCTTTACCAATGACTCCAAGGCACTATCCTTTCCTGCCGACAAAAGCTGGGCAGGGGAGAAAAAGGAGACACCTAAACTCACTGTCACCTTTAATTCTGTCCCATCTTTGAGCCTTATAGTCTCCTGCTCAATCCTCTTCCGAATCCTTTCAGCAACTCTTTGTGCCTTAGAGAGGTCCGTACCAGGCAAGATCGCAACAAACTCCTCTCCACCCCATCTGCCTACGATATCAGATTCCCTGACTGTTTCCCTAAGCAACTCAGAGACCCTTTGCAAAACCAAATCCCCAACATCGTGCCCATATGTATCATTTACCTTCTTGAAATGGTCAATATCCAACAAAATAGCAGAGATACCCACATTATCCTTCTTTCTCACTTCTCTATTAAATTCCATACTGAATAGTTTCTCGAGATGCCCTCTTACAAATAAGCCAGTCAAACTGTCTGTTGCCATCTCTTTTATCTTACCCATCTCTATCATCCCCAGTATTTCCACAAACCTTAGCACCTCTATAAACTCCTGACCTATTTCCCCGTTCTGAGAACCAATTCTTGCATGTCGCACAGAGATTACATCCCCGCTTTTAACGGCAATTATATACTCCTCCTTATTTCCCCTGTTCTTCAATACCCATAGGCCATCGGAAGATAAATCGTTAGAGACTTGCCAATTACCCTGCGCCACATTTCCATTATTTAGGAGATGTTCGATCATCACCTCTACTTCATTTGGAACTGGCATTGATTCATCCAAAGGGACCAAGCGATTGTCTTCCCAAACCCATCCATAATCTATGTCCACCCCATAATATTTTCCTACAGCCCGCTCAATTTTTAAGATTATTCTCTGCACATCCATTGTAACATCCTCTACTTCCTTATTTCCCAGAACCAACCAATCCAGGAAGGGAGAAGATTTGGTTCCTTGAAACATGATATCCTTCACATCCTCACCTCCCAGAAGCAACAACTCAACTATCCCAGGAAACATCAACGCAGCCAATCGCTCAGGATAGCGGCCAAAGACCTCTCCCATAAGCCTAAACTCTAATTCAGGACTTTCTCTCATCTTATCTACAGAAAGATTATACGTACTGGTTTCCCCTGTATTTAATCGACTCTTTTTACCAACCTCTTCACCAACCGTCTTCACTATATTCGGATCCACAGACAGATCCACACCACCACTGACAACAAATCGGCCATCCATATACCTAACTCCCGACTGATACAACCATGCATACTCATTCAACTTATCTCGAAGAAGATATCTTCGTCTGACTGGCAAGGTAGAAGAAAGTCGAGGAATGATACATAAAAAAACACCTAAGAATGAAGGGGTATCTTTAAAATTAGACAATACCCACCACCGCAAAACAGATAGCCTGAAGAGTTCACGCAAGTTTGAAAATTGCTCACTTGTATTTATAATATGGTTTAACCTCGGAATAACCCTTTTTCTAATTAAATCTGCAAGTCTTGGATGGCCAGATAAATTAAATTTAACAGCAAGGTTTAATCCAACAATCTTTATGCCATTTTTACTCTGTATCACATTAACATCCTTTAAGACAATCCAAAACCTTGGCATAGCACATAAATTGCCTTCGGTGGGAAACTCGCTGAATAAATCCATAACTGCCCTCTTTAAACGGAGATCTGCATCCAACAAGATTATTCCTACCTTTTTATTTAACAATCCATCTCCCAACAGATCCAACTCACTCGAGTCTATAGACAAGTTAACCCATAGATCACGATCTTGCGTCCCCAACAACTCAAAAAACATCTTTGCAATCTCATCTCTTTTCTCACTGCCTATCTGAGCCCCCCATAGAAACCTAATAATACCTTTATCTTGAGAGACTAATAGACCATCTACAATCGCAGTATTCCCAAATCGAAGACCTATAAAAAGGAAACACAAGCCAAATACAATGACACTTAACCTTCTAAACACCTTTATTTCCTCCTTTTTTGAGATTAATCGCATTACTATATCTTATGTTTATAGTTTAATTATATTTTTAAAAATAATCAAAATCAACCCTATTATATTGGAGAAGAATTGTGTTTTCTCTAACTACTTATTACACAGTTTCAACACCTTTCTGCCAGATTCATTTTGCCAACAGACCTGATGTATTCTTTTGCCCTCTAAATAAAGATCTACTGTTGGCTCGGCCTTCTTATCCAAGACAATGACATCGCCTTCCTTAAGAGCAAGAATATCCCTTAAATCCAATTTTACCTTATCCAGTACTCCCCGCATAACAGAAGGGACCAAAAGGAGATTCATCCTCCACTTGTGCTTTAATTCCGGTTTTGAGACCTTTCCTTGCTGGCGTTTAAGCAAGGCTGGGATGAACGGCTCTAAAAAATTGATTGGGTAACATATACTCAATATCCCATGGGCATCTCCCATTCGCATATCAAAACATACCAATAACACCAGTTCGTTCGGGGCAAGTACCTGGGCAAAGTAAGGATTACTTTCTCTGTCTATTACCTTTGGGCGGAAATCCACCACAGGGCTCCAAACAGACTTTAACTCTGAAAGTATTTTATCTATTATCCGCTGGGCTACTACCCACTCTATTTCGGTAAGTTCTCGATTTGGCTGGCTCACTGGGACAGAACTTCCTCCCATCAAGCGGTCTATTATCACCAGCAATATGCTTGGATTTATCTCCACCACCAATTTACCCTTTATAGGTGGGCATTCCACTACATTAAAGCATGTTAACAACGGTACAGACAATAAAAACTCTTGATATGTCAACTGATCTATTGAAGAAATAGAAACATCCAATACAGTGCGAGTATATCCTGCAATGGCCAAAGAAAGACTTCGGGCAAAACTTTCATGCATAGCCCTGATTCGCCGCAAACCTTCCTTAGGGAACCTTTCTGGGTTACGGAAATCGTAGACACGTGCCTTACGTTTGCGCAACTCCTCTGGAGTTACCTTCTTGCTCCTCGAAAGAAGGGCATCTATCTCTTCTTGAGAGAGTATCTTATCTGGCATATTATTATACCCTCACCCTTATTTTCTTACCTAACTCCTGCCACAATACCATTAGGTCTGGTAATATCTTATCCCGATGTTCCTTATTATACTGTATAAAGACATTTTGTATATCCCAGAGGTTTACTTGTATCTTTACCCTATCAAGTATATCCATCAATTTCAATAAATCAGATAAAACCTCTCTATCTATTTCCACTCGCAATCTATCCGTTAAGTCATCAAGTATATCTTCTATCCTATCCTTTATCTGCCCAATTTCTAATGAGACCTCATAACGTTCCATTTCAGATAGAACAGACACTACTTGGGAATAGGTGTCATCATCAAGGCTTCGCCGAGAAAGCAATTGTTTCAGCCTGCGATTTAGAACCCGTTGAATAACAACTGTGAGACCAAACGGCAGGGAATAGTTTAGTTCCCGAAGGCCCTGAAAAAACATCTGATAGGCATCAAATAAAGATTCGAATGTCTCTTCAAAATGAACCAATGTCTCTCTCACTATCTGATCCAATATCTTTTGACGTTCATCCATTAAAACTATATCCATTCCATAGTAGGCCTTCCCGAAATAATTATCCATCGAACGAATCAATTCAGTAAGGTTATGCCCTTTAAAGACATCCGAGACAGTAGTAATAAATGCATCGAACAAAACATCATCAAATTTTTCTTTCAACGAACACCTAACATCATGAGCCCCTGTATAGAGTACTGCATACTCATAACTCTTTTCCATCTCCGTGGGGATAAAAGAGACCCGAAGTCGACCAACACATATCTGATAGTCATTAAACATATCCCGATAAAACTCCTCATTATCTACGGTATACGTATAAATCCTTTGTGTCCTTTCTTCTGCTGGGATAAACGTGTTATAAATAGCAAAATGGGCCGATATTTCTTTTAGACCACTTCTTCGTGTCTTAGCAAAATTATGGTATATCCAAGCGCCATCCTGAAATTCTGGAATGTTACTCTTGGCCTTAGAGAGAATAGCAAGATATTCATCTTCTATTCCACCATAGCCTAAGGATTCTAACAATTCAATACACCTTACCGCATAACTCAACACCTGGACAGGCTCTATACCAGATATCTCATCAAAAAACCAGGCACAACTGGTAAAGATAAACAAAGAATATTTACCTGCCTCTAACAAAGTAAAGAGTTCTATTCTTTCTTTTTTTGTCAATTCTCGACCTATTTTCTCCCTCAACCACTCTTCTCGTGTATGTGGCCTAAGAATAAGATCTACATAGTCCAATAATAAACTATCCGGATCACCATATTTTTTAAGCCGTTCTGAGAGAATCTCATCTGTCTTTTTTCTCAAAAAATCCATAGATTCTCTCAATGGTGCCCGCCATTTCTGATTCCATCTACCATCGCCTGCTCCAACTTTGCATCCGCAATCATTTCTCCACCGTTCCACTCCATGGGCACAACTCCAAGAGGTGTTCTCCCATATTTCGACTTCCAATTGTGGAGGAAACATCTCCAAAAACGCTGCATAATTGGTAATCTTTACCTCTCTATTATCCATTGCCCGTCGTAGGGCATAAGCAAGTCCCATCTCACCAAACTTGTGATGATGCCCATAGGTCTCACCATCCGTTGCAACGTTTACCAAAACAGATTCCATTCCCTCTAACACCGGTGCATTAGCAACAGCAACTAAACGTCGATATAAGGCCTCCCCACTATTTAATAGGCCACCAAATGCAAGATCCTGGGCAATTGGACCATCATAAAAGAACAAAATTATGGACTTACCTCCCGGCAATCGACATAGGTAAGGATACCGTCCATCAATCCCTCCCTGCACATCCTTCCATTTTTTGTCACCCAATCTTCTCCAGCGTTTGGCTTGATATGGAGATAAGATGGTAAACTTAATTCCATAATCTGCTAAAACTTCCAATGTCTCTATGTCAACCGCTGTCTCTGCAAGCCACATCCCTTCAGGATCACGGTGAAAGTGGTACCGAAAATCCTCTATTGCCCATCTAACCTGAATCTCTTTATCCTTGCGGGTGGCTAAAGGCATAATTATGTGGTTGTAAACCTGTGCAATTGCATTTCCATGTCCGTTATTCCGATGCATACTGGCAGTATCAGCCTCTATTATCTTGCGATAAGTAGAGGGAGAATTCCTCTCAAGCCAACGCATTAAAGTGGGGCCAAAGTTAAAACTTATATATTCGTAATTATTCACTACATCAATAATAAACTGCTCTCCATCTAATATTCTGGCAGCAGTATTAGGAGTATAACATTCAGCATCTATCCTTTGATTCCAGTCATGGTAAGGATAAGCACTTTCTTGGCGTTCGATTATATCCAACCACGGATTTTCCCTCGGAGGTTGATAAAAGTGACCATGGATACAAATATACTTTTCCATTACTCTACAAGACGCTTTATGTAAACAAATTTCTCTTCTCTAATATGTGCCTTATCTTGCCACCGAATAATCACATTATACTGTTTCAAAGTCCCTTTTGGCAGGCCCGGGGCAGAATAATCCTCTTTCACTACCTGCCAACTATAAGGGCCTTCTTTGCCATGGCCTTCTTCTTGAACTCCCGCCTTTATTTCCTCTACTTTCTTTTGCCCCAAAACTGCCACATCGGTCCACATCTTTGCTCGAGAAGCACTTCTCATCCCAGCATTAAAAGCAGGGATCAATCCAATAACACCGATAACCATTATAAAACTTGCAATCAAAACTTCAAGCAAACTGAATCCATTCATCTCGCCATCACCTCGTATTCCAAATCATATTTTCTTGGATATCCTTTCCATTTTATCTCCAACTTCACCCTTTCTGGAAGGCCATCAGTAGGGCAATGATCTTGCCATCCTCCATTATAGAAAGAAAATTTAACATCTTCCAATCCATCGACAAATACCTCTCCCTCCGTCTGTTTGGACAAATCTCCATCACTATCCCATTGGACCTCACGATACAGTTTATCTCCTTCTTGCTTATATCGTATTTCACTCACCTTAAAATCCCTCCCCCGTCGTCGTAAAGAAAAAAAGGCAAAATCTTTAGAATTACCCTCACATCGAAGATACATACTGCTTATATCACGAGAAAGGGTTGAGGCCAATTCCCTTATTCTTTCACGCATCTCAGATTGGGTTGCCCCACGCGAAAATGTTCGACTAAATTGACGGAGGAGCAAATAAGAACTGGCAATAATAAAGGCAAAGATACTTACTGCTATCAAAAGTTCAACCAATGTCATTCCATTCTTCATTCTTAAAAACTATTGGCTAACGAGCCCACCAAAAGATCCCACCCATCCACCAAAACAAACAACAGCAATTTAAACGGTAGGGATATCATTATCGGTGGAAGCATCATCATCCCCATTGCCATTAATACACTGGCAACTACCATATCTATTACCAAGAACGGAACGTATAATATAAATCCAATAACAAAGGCTGTTTTTAACTCACTTAGAACAAATGCCGGGATAAGGACCATCATTGGTGTCTCTTCTCGACGAGAAGGGACAGGGGTTTTGGATATCTTGAAAAACAAGGCTAAATCTTGGTTTCGAGTCTGTTTTAGCATAAACTTTTTGAAGGGTTTAGCAATACGAGAGGAGGCTTCATAGATAGAAATTTCCCCTTTTAAATACGGTTGAATCCCCATCTGATTGGCCTCGCGAAAGACGGGAGCCATTATCATCGCTGTTAGGAACAATGCCAATCCAATAAATATCTGGGTAGGGGGTAGTTGCTGAGTACCCAAGGCATGCCGCAAAAAGGCAAATACTACAATTATTCGTGTAAAAGATGTCATCATCAGAACAATAGACGGCGCTAACGAAAGCACGGTCAACAAAAGAAACAATTGAATAGTAAAACTAACCTCTTGTTGGTTTTGAGCAGGTTGGATAAAAGAGAACTTTGGTATCCACCAATTTTGAGCACATTCCCCTATGGTTGGGAGAAAAAACAAAACGCCCAGTAGAATCATCAAACAAAAGAAAAAACGCCCAAATCTACCCATTTATACGCTTCCTTATTGCTGACTTCAATTCTTCAACCTGTGTTTCTAACTCCTTTACAAGGTCTTCTTGCTCTCCTCTCTCTCTATTAATCTCTTGCATTACCTGATTAAATTTGTTATTTCTTTCTAATTCACATATGAGACTTACTCCGCCATCGCCTACACCTAACAACAATCTTCTGTTCTCCACTTCAACCATCAAAAGTAACACCTTAGGCGATACATAAAAACGATGCAAGATCTTTATGCCTCCTCCATTCTCACGTTGCCCCCTGCTTACAACCCAACGAAATAACCAAAGCCCTACCACGATTAACGCTAATACTAAGATCGTAGCCCACAATGCCGACCAACCACTTCGACCTAAATCCGATGCGACATTATCCGATGTATATAACCAGTTAGCGCTTACCTGATTTAATGTATTCACTGCCTGGCCTACCACTATTACTCCGTCTCCTCTCCTAAAGACTTAACGTCCACAATCTCCGTTATACGCACACCAAAGTTTTCTTCAATTACCACAACTTCACCACGAGCCACCAATTTATTATTCACCAAAATATCCACAGGATCCCCTGCCAATTTATCCAATTCAATTACTGATCCTGGCCCAAGGTTTAGGACCTCTTTGAGCGGCATAACCGTTCGACCTAACTCGATAACCACATCTAAAGCAACATCCATTAACAAATCTATATTCTTAACCGGAGTAACCACATCACCTGACAATTCATTAAGATTTGCCTCTTTTATCTCAGGATTTTTCTTCTCTTCACCCATAACTGAACCTCCTATATCTTTACCGTATTCTCTATCTTTACTGCGCGTCTTCTATCCCTCCTGCCTAACTTTCCCCGAAACAAAATCTTGTTATTTACCCAGACATCTACTTTATCTTGGACCGGACATCGGGTATCCAACAGATCCCCCACCTTCAAAGACCTAATCTGAGAAAGAGAGAGATTTATAACCGGGAACGTAGATATAAGGGATATCTTTATATCCGAAATTCTATCTTGCCCCAATTTCATTACCTCTCCAGCATCTACTCTCAACATATGCTGAACACTCAACTTTGGCAACAATTCCTCCAACGAGATAAATGACATCACCAAATCAATCCTACCATTTACCTCACCAAACTGGGCGATATAATTGCAGTGGAGAATTGGCTCATTGGGAGAAAAGGCCTGAATAAACTGAGGATTAGTCTCCATCTCTTCAATAGAGGGATTCAAAACAATAAGAGAATGCCATACCTCTCTAATCCCCTCCAGTATTACCTTAAACAACTTTCGCAATAAGACCATTTCTAATTCGCTAAATTCCCTTATCTTTGTTGGAACACGACCTTGTCCTCCTAATAATCTATCAATTAACGCAAACATAAACTCAGGTGAAACATAGACCACGGCATTCCCGTCTAATGGTGGGATATTTATCACTCCTATACAAGAAGGGATACTCCATTCACTTAATACCTCATTAAATAACATCTGGGCAACAGAGTTCAATCTAACTTGTACTACTGTCCTCAGCATAGCAGACCATTCGACTGTAGCAAGCCTGGCAAAATTCTCGTGAAGTATCTGTAAGTTACGAAGTTGATCTTTCGAAACCTTCTCTGGTTTGTGAAAATCGTATGTTCTTACTTCTTTGGAGATCAATACTACCTCACTGAATAACAAAATCTGAAAAGTATACCCCTATAATCTTACCCTTAGTAAGCACCTCATTAACTTTATCCATAATCTCTTGCTTTATCCTATCTTTTCCTGCCAATGGCATTACGTCATCAAGGGTCTTACTCGAGAAGATAGTGATCAATATATCCTTGATTTCTGGGAGTTTCTGATTTATCTCTTCTACCACATCCTCATTATCCACTTCAAATACAGGGTTTACCTTCAAATACCTTTCTGCATTAACTTCGGCCAAATTTACAATAAAAGGATCTTCGAACTGATAAAATATCCCTGGTTTCTTTTCCTCTTTTTGCACCTTCTCTTCTTGCTTTGCTTCTGCTTTGCTTTGCTTGCTCATCACCAAAAAGAAGAACCCTCCACCTGCAACCATCAAAACTATAACTGCTATCAAAATCAAGATAACTGGATTCAATCCTTTCTTCTTCTCCTGTCCTGCATCTTTTACTTCTGCATCCGCCATGATTAACTCCTTTCTAATATCTCTTTTGCTCGCAAAACTATTTCCACTCTTACTTGTTTTGACAGATTATCGTCTTTATGCCCCTCAGGATACAGATGAACGTAAGGAACTCCTTGCTGGTGAAGATAATTCATCACTTTTAATGCTGCTTCATAACCCACAAACCAATCTCTCTCCCCCTGTCCCCCAGAGTATCCTGCTATTGTTATACCATACGGGGTATCAAAATACAATGCTAACATCCTCTGTAAGAAAAGGTTAGCCTTATCAGATATTTTCTTTTGGCCTGGAGTGAAAAACAAGGCCTCATCAAAAGAAATGTGTAATCTCCCTAAGGGATCGTAATATACCTTGACCGGTTGTCCTGGCTTCTGTGGTTCTTGAGAGAACTCAATCCCTTGTAAATCCTCTAATTTCAATCGCCTCAACATTCGCATAATTCTTATCTGGGTGATATCTGGGTTGGAGATAATCGACCCACCACCTTCCAATATGCCTGCCCCACCTGTACCAAATGCACCAAAGGTACTTTTTATTGAAGTGATAACCGTATTCATCTTCTTATTTGGCTCCTGTGTGCCCATGCTCACCAAGAGGATAAAAAAGGTCATCAACAGAGTCATCAATAACCCATAAAGCATCATATAACCCGGTGCAGTAGGTTCATCACCCATTCTCCCCTCCTTTATACACTAGAATAATCTAAGGTTCTACCTACAATTACTATTTCCACCCTCCGGTTTTTTGCCCGATGCTCTGGCGTATCATTTGGATATAGGGGTTTTAAATCAGCAAGTCCAGAAATGGCAATTCGGCTATCTTTTATACCATTTTTCCGCAGAAAATCTGCCACTGCCTTCGCACGGTAAAACGAGAGTTCAAAATTATTCTTATATGTCCCCCCCCACTTAATTGGCACATTGTCACTATGCCCTTCTATTACTAAGGGATTGTCCACAAACCTGAGTAAAGGAAGTATCTTCTTCAACACCTCTTCTGCTTTCTCCGATAAAGTAGCAGAGCCTTTTTTAAATAATAACTCATTCTGAATCCTTATAGAATAGCCTCGTTGAACTTTGGCAATATCGATATAGTTATATAAACCTTGGCTCTTTATATACCCCTTCAGATTCATTAACTTACTCACAACTTGTTCTTGTTCCCTAAATGTAAGTGCCCTTCGATTGCGAGCCAACACCTTTACTATCCTTTCCAACTTTTCTAACCCTTCCCCTCTACCTGAAAATCCTGCTCCACCGAACCGAAGAGAAACCGATCCAATGAAACCACCTACCTTCATTTCGTCAAACGAAGTGAACGAGACCAACATCACAAAAAAGGTAAGCAGGAGGGACATAGCATCACCAAATGTGAGCATCCAAAAAGGACAGGTAGGGCCCTCGTCCTCCTCCACCTCTTTTTTCGGCTTCCTCTTTCTCCTCTTCTCTTCTTCCCCCATGCGCCCTCTTAACTGACAATCTTTAACTAATCAACAACTCAGCAATCTGCACTGCATTGAGCGCGGCACCCTTGCGCAGATTATCGGCAACAATCCACATATTGAGGCCAGAAGGCAAAGTTAAATCCTTCCGAATTCTACCCACAAAGACACCGTCAAGCCCAGATACATCCAAAGCAAGGGGGTAAACTGATTTCTTTACATCATCCAACACTGTGATACCAGGTGAATTGGATAATAATTCCTTTACCTCCTCTACGGAACCAAACTCTGATTTCAACTCCACATTAACTGCCTCACTGTGGGCCTTCAAAACTGGGACTCTCACACAAGTAGCACTCACAAGTATGTCTGGCAGATGCATAATCTTCTTCGTCTCATTTACCATCTTCCATTCTTCCTTAGTATAATCTTCATCAGCAAATACATCTATATGAGGCAACACATTAAATGCAATCGGATGAGCAAGGACTCGTCTCAGCCCAGCAGAACGGATTTCACCTTTTAATTGTTCAGCCGAAGCACGAGGGCACTTATCCATTATTAATTCCAACTCATTCCATAACTGGTCCACGGCCTCTTTACCCCAACCAGATACGGATTGATATGTAGAAACTACCACCCGCCTTATTCCATATCTGTCTGCCAATGGTTTTAATACCACCACCATCTGGATGGTAGAACAATTAGGATTAGCAATTATTCCTTTGTGCTTCTTAGCATCCTCTGGATTCACCTCAGGTACTACCAGTGGAACCTCTGGATCCATGCGAAATGCCGAACTGTTGTCTATTACCACCACACCTTTTTGGGCAGCTATCGGGGAAAACTCCCTGCTCACCCCTGCCCCAGCGCTGAATAAGGCAAAATCAAGCCCATCAAAGGCATCAGCAGTCAACTCTTCAACTTCAACCTCTGCCCCTTTAAACAACACCTTCTTGCCCTTTGACCTTGCTGATGCCAAGGGTCTTATCTCATCAACTGGGAAATTTCTCTCTTCTAACACCCTCAACATCTCCTGTCCAACCATACCAGTGGCACCGACCACAGCTACTTTATAGCCCATATCTATTCCTCCTCCTTCTTTAAATCAATCCAGCACACTCATATTCAGTAATCCTGCGCGGGAACCAGGCAAATTCATCTATCTCTCCGGAAAAGGTATTTTTATCTCCATCTCCCGCTATAAATACTTTTTCTCTCACTGGATCGTCATCTCCTCGCAATCTATTATCCCAGTAACTCTCAGAAAAAGTTAATGTTCCATTCAAGTAAAGGTCCACTCTACCCCTGCCAACTACAACACACAGATGAACCCATTCCCGTTCTGGTATATCTACAGGAAACCTAATCACCTCTCTATCTCCATCGGCAAAGAATAATTTTAAGGCAATTCGATTCTTGTAAACCGGGTCACCTAACAACTTAAATCCCGAGGCCTGCACTAAGACCGTATTGGCATCAATCCCCCGATGATAAAGCCAAAAACCAACCGAGAATCCCGCATCAGACAAGACCCATGAGTCCAATAACTCTAATGAATAAAACCCATCCTGATCATAAAAATCTAACGCATACCCTCTCACTCCTTTATCTAAATCAACCTTTCCTCTCAATTTTCCTTGTCCCTCTTCTCCCACAATATTAGAAACCGGATTTACCCTCCCATCATCAATAGACCAAAACACAACCAATCCTGAACTTGCATTTAAAGAAATCGCTAAAAACAGTATAAATAAAGCCAATATCAAGTTTCTCATTCAACACCCCCTTCCCAATTATTACATAATACCACAAATTCGAAACCTAAACACGGATTAGGAAAGGTTCATATTACCAGACAGATAATCACCTAATTTTTTGAATGCATTCTTGAAAAGGAAACTAACAATAGAAGAGCAAGACAAAATAAACAACTCTATACCAAATTTTAATTAAATTAGCATTTGTCAATAGCAGATATACTTATCCACTCAAAACTGCCTGTTCTATTTTGTCGATAATTGAACTGTAGGCCTGAACAACATCTACATCTTCTTGTATGTCCCAAACAGTACGGCCTCTCTCAGATGAATGCATCATCTGCAAAGAAAAGGGTATCTTCCCTAATAGTTCAATCTCCATCTCTTTACTTAATCTTTCTCCTCCACCGCTGCCAAATACAGGAATCTCTTTCCCGCAGTGGGGGCATAATAATGAGGACATATTTTCAACCAAACCTAATACCTTTACCTGCATCGTACGGGCAAAGGAGACACTCCTGCGAGTATCTAACAAGGCCACCTCTTGAGGAGTTGTAATTACTACCGCCCCATCTAAGGCCTCTTGTAAAAATTGCATAACCGTAAGGGGTTCATCTCCAGTTCCAGGAGGAGAATCTATTATCAAATAATCTAATTGTCCCCAATCAGTATCTGCCAAAAATTGTCGTATCGCTGATATCTTTAACGGCCCTCGCCATATAACCGGATCTTCCGGCTTTAGATTGGAAGCAAGCGAGAGAATATACAGATTATCAGAGACACGAACTGGAAGGATCCGACCATTGCTATCGCTAAAAACAGACCTACCTGACACTCCCAATAGCGACAGGGTATCAGGCCCATGGATGTCAGTGTCCAAAAGTCCTACCTTCTTCCCCCTTAACTCCAACCCTCTTGCCAGATTAACGGCAAATGAGGTCTTGCCCACTCCTCCTTTTCCACTCATAACCAATATCTTATGCTTTACAGAAGAAAGATTCTTCTTAACCTGTTCTTGCATTTGTTTCATCGTATCCACATCTTACCTCCTTCACAACTCACTCAACATTATACCGCCTACAGATTTTAACTCTTCTTTAGCCCTCTTAACAAGGCTATTTATTTCATCTACTCCAC
>JAMOOT010000008.1 GCA_027065215.1 Candidatus Omnitrophota bacterium
AGATCTTATCCGAAGATCTGGCGGTCTTCCGGTATTGGCACATCCGATATTTATACCGTCACGCATCCTCCCTGATTTGTTGTCTCAGTTCCTTTTTTGGGGTATAGAAGTGGTGTATCCAGAGCATCCAAGTAGATTTGTTGAGCAACTGAGGGATATAGCAGAAAGTAAGGGGTTGGCAATTACCGGTGGATCAGATTTTCATGGAGCAGCCAAGAAAGAAGATTACCTTGGTCGAGTTGGATTGTCAAAAGAAGAGTATGAGGCCTTAATGGGGATATATGAATTCCGAAGATAAGGCATTTCTGCTGCGTAGTTTAGATATAGCAAGGTCTTGGGAGGGCTTTACAGGGGAAAATCCTCCAGTGGGGGCTATTTTAGTAAAAGATGGTAAGGTATTATCCGAGGCTGTACATCGTGGCCCTGGGAGGCCGCATGCAGAAAGAGAGGCGATAAGAAAGGCTATATCTCGCTTTGGGGCCTCAGACGTAAAGGGTGCAACTCTATATGTGTCTCTTGAACCGTGCAGCAGTTGGGGTAGAACTCCACCTTGTACCGAGATTATAAAGGAAATGCATATAAAAAGGGTAGTGTTTGGATTGTGGGACCCTAATCCCAAGAATAGAAAAGGTGTCTTGTCTCTTCGTAAAAGAGGAATAGAATTGGATTGGCCTCGAGGGAGATTCGCTAAGGAGTTTGAAAGGTTTTATCGTCCATTTGACGTATTTATTAATCAGAAGAGGCCTTTTGTAATAGTCAAAGTGGCTCAGACCTTAAATGGTTTTATTGTAGATGGGAATGGACACTCTGAGTGGATTACTTCAATGAAAACTCGCAATTTGGTTCACCGTAGATTGAGGAGGCGGGTTTCTGGACTGATGACAGGAATTGGGACCATATTGGCTGATGATCCTCAGTTGAACGTAAGAGGGGTTAAGCAAAGAAATATCTTATTGCGAATAATAATAGATCCACGGTTGAGGATTCCAATTAAAAGTCAAGTCTTGTTAGGTGCTAATGAGATGTTGCCTGTATTAATGGTTGTATCAGAAAAGGTAGGAGGGAAGCGAATAAGGAATTTTCTCTCTTCTTTGGGGGATAAGAGAAGTGTGGTGCAGGTTTTGAGGGTAAAAGAGGAGAATAAAAAACTTGATCTCAGTGAAGTTTTGCGAAAGGTTAGTACACGCATAGATGGAATGTATCTTTTAGTAGAGGCAGGTCCAGGATTAGTAAGTGGTTTGTTTCGAGCCAAGTTGGTGGATAGAATGGTGGTTTGTATGTCGAAGTCAGTGATTGGTGGAGGAAGGAATTGGTTGGAATTGAAAGAGATTGCGTTGCACAATAGGATATATCTTGAAAGTAGTTTAATAGAAGATTTAGATAGAGATATCTGGATGGAGTTCGATGTTTGCTGGAATAATAAAACATATTAGTAAGGTGAAAAATCTGCACAGATTTGGCAACGGTGTGGAGTTGGTTTTAGAGAATCCGTTCCCATTGGAGAATTTGGAGGTAGGAGATAGTATCTCGGTAGATGGTGTTTGCCTTACTTTAGAAGAATTCGATCAAGATAAATTGCGTTTTTTTGTTTCATCTCGGACTTTGTTAGATACTACATTAGGTAGATTAAGGGTAGGTAAGAGGGTAAATGTAGAAGAATCTCTTCGATTTGGGGATAAAATAGGTGGGCATCTTCTTTCAGGTCACATTAATGCTGTAGGTAGAATCTCGTTTATTCGTTCAGTGGGAAGAGATTATCGTATGCGTATCCAAATAGTAAAGGGAAATCTTGCTCTCGAGGCAAAAGGTTCAGTCGGAGTCGATGGAATGAGCCTTACGGTGCAAGATTGTGGCCATAGGTGGTTTGAGGTAGTAGTAATACCTCATACATATTCCACCACCACTTTGAAATATAAACGAACGGGGGATCTGGTTAATCTGGAGGGATGATTTATGGTGGATGTTATGATGATTGGATGTGGTAATATGGGGTCGGCTTTGCTAAAGCCGATTGTTAGATGTAAGGATATCAATCGCATATTGGTGATCGAGAAGAGAGAAGATAAAAAGAATCAAATTAAAAATATGTTTCCTGATGATGTAGAGATTTTTGACTCTATTCAAGAATTTAAATCGGGTTTGCTAATAATAGCAGTGAAGCCGCAAGATGTGCCTAAGATAATGCCTGTGATGAAACAAAGAATAGGAAGGCAAGTTACGATTCTCTCCATTGCAGCAGGTATAACCCGTTCATATTACCGAACTGCCCTGGGAATAGATAGTATAATTCGAGCGATGCCAAATACCCCGGGACTTCTTGGAGTTGGCATAACTGGGGTAGTCTATGATGATGAAGTAAGGTATGGCGATATTGCTATAAAGATATTGGAGGGCTTAGGGGATGTAGTTAAGGTGGAGAGAGAAGAAGACATAGATACAATTACAGCAATAAGTGGGAGTGGTCCGGCGTATTTTTTCTTTTTGTCTCAGATGTTAAAAGAATTTGGGTGCGAGATGGGACTCAACGAGGAAGTTGCAAGGCGTTTAGCCCGTCGTACGGCTTATGGCGCAGGGGTCTTATTAGAGCAGATGGAGGCAAGTTGTGAGGAATTAAGAAAGATGGTTACTTCTCCTGGGGGGACTACGGAGGCAGCCATTAAGTATATGACAGAACACAAGATAGATGATATACTTAAAAGTGCATTTTTGCAGGCGAAAAAGAGAGCAAAAGAGTTATCAATGTAAAGGAGAGTAGTGGTGTTTGTGGTAAAACAGTTTTTGTTTGCATTGGCTCATCTATTTGACCTTTTATTTTCTTTGTTGTATCTGTTGTTAGTACTCCGCATTATATTATCTTGGCTTCAAATTGATTATTATTATAATTCCATCATTCAAGCCATATACATGATAAGTGAGCCGATACTGAGACCATTTCGCAAGTTACCGTTGCAATTTGGTATGTTTGATCTTTCTCCCATAGTAGCGTTTATGGTCTTGAGTTTTTTACATAGTTTTGTGGTTGGGGTTCTAAGGGAAATGGCGTATAGGTTGGCTTATTAAAAGGAGGGGTAAGATGAAGAGAAGTATTTTTCTTGCTCTTTTGTTTGCATTTGTCTCAAGTGTTGTTTGGGCAGCAGATATGAAAGAAATAATAGATAAAATAGAAAAAAAACATGCCCAAGCAAAGAACTCTTTGACGTCTATTAAGATAGTATCTGAAACCGTGACTAATTTGGGTGAAAGTAAGATAGTTATGAGGGGAGTTGTATACCAGAAGGGGAATAAAATAAGGAGCGAAAATGAACCAATTGAAACATCAGCAGATATCCCTAAGGAATATTTGCAAAAGACAGTTACTGTGTTTGATGGAAAAGATTTATGGATAATGAGTCCTGCTGGGACGCAACGAATCCCTATGGCATTGGGAGACGTAGAAAAACTTAAGCCTTTAGATGATTTGAGTTGGTTGACGAATTATACCAAGTATATGAATTTGAAGGGAGAAGAAGTAGTTGATGGACAACC
Organism: Candidatus Omnitrophota bacterium; assembly: GCA_027065215.1. Classification (GTDB taxonomy): domain Bacteria; phylum Omnitrophota; class Gorgyraeia; order S143-82; family S143-82; genus S143-82. Next base: position 3,526 of record JAMOOT010000008.1, read on the forward strand.
TTGCTATGTTATAAGTATTTCTAAACCATCTGAGATGGTGTTATATCTGGATAAGGAATCTTTGGAGTGGGTGAAGTCTGAACAGGAGATAAACGGGGATAAGATGGTGGTAGAGAGAAAGGATTTTAGGAGTCTACCGGGTGTTGCTGGAGTATCGATCCCTTATAGAATCCTTATATTTATGAATGGAGAAAAAATTGCTGAAACAACGGTAAAAGATGTTGAGGTTAATCCTTCTATCCCTGATACATTATTTGTTGTAAAGATTTCTAGCCCTCCTTCACCGGAGGAAAAAAATAAAGAAGAAGCAGGTAGTAGTAAAGGAACTTGGGATAAATTGAAAGAGTTGGCGAAATAGAAGGTAAGGGGTATTTGTTGACAGGTCGTAAATATTTTTGTAAAATCTTTATGAGATTAGATATGGCCCCATCGTCTAGCCTGGCCTAGGACGCATGGTTCTCAGCCATGAAACAGGGGTTCGAATCCCCTTGGGGCTATTGGTAGATGTTTGGTGGGGATAAATTTTAACAGGTGGCAAAAGGGGGGTGGAATGAAACGAGGGTTTTATCTTTTAGCGGTAACTTTATTTGTCCTATCTGGTTGTGGGCAAAATCAATCATCTGAGAATCAATCAGACATTTATTCCAATACAGTTTCAGTGACTAATTCTGTTACAGAATCTTCTCCTTTGAGTCAGGTGAAATCTACAAAGGATAATACTTCCCTTGAATCAGATGTTGTATTGATGGTTGGGGATAAAAAATTTACTGTTACGGATTTTAAAAATTGGCTTTACTTCTTCTACACGTTTCAGGGGTATAATCTGACAGAAAAGGATGTAGAACGTATGTGGAGTCGCTTACCCGCGGAGAACAAGCCGGCTGTATTTGAGGCCTTTGTAAGAGAGATAATACTCTCATCTATTGCTGTGGAGAGGGGGATAAATCGGGATCCTGTAGTTGCATCAAAGATAGAGATGGCTAAGGCCTCTGTTTTGGGTGAAGAGTTGTTAAATAGGGAGTCAGGGGCCACAAAATTGTCTATTGATGATGTGAAAAGGATGTACGAAGAAGCAGTTGAGGCCTTGGATAGGGATATAAAGGCAGGGACAAATACTTTTGCGGAGACAGAATTTGCTAAAAGATTGGGTAGTTTAATTACGGGCATGCAGGCATATATGCTCAATAAGGAGTATGTACTTTATAAAATAGAAGTCAATTCTGGTGCAGAAGCGGATAAGGTTATGGCTGAATACTATAGCCAGAAAGGTTCTTTATCTGGACAGAAAAATGCCAATGTGGAGGCCTTCAGATCTGTGGCAAGGAGTAGAATGGGAGTAAACTATAGAGATAGGATATCTACTTACGATATAATGGAGAAGATGCAACGCGCCAAAGAGAAAAACGATAAAACGGGTATAAAGTATTGGCAGGATTATTATCAACTTTTAGTTACAGCAGAGGGAAGTTCTGATCCGGTTAAGGGACAAGTTGGAGATAAATGGTTAGTGGTGTTATTGCCCAAATCTCCGGAGGTGTCTGTCGTTCATTGGGAGGATTTACCCTCAGAGGCACGTACTAATATCCAGACTATGCTAATGGGGCTTCAACAACAAGAAAAGGTTAATTCCCTTATTTCTGATTTTCGTAAGAGAACAGTTGTAAAAGATGACATTATAAAGCCCGAGCATATAGTGTTTTAAACCGGATGTAGAAATGCTACAATTAGGGGGGAGTAAGGAGAGGGTGAATGGGTAGAAATGCGCCTTTGATATTGGCGATTGTTGTAGGTGTTATTGCCGCAGGATTGACTTATTCCTACCTAAAGACCCAACAGCAAATGACCCAGCAATTAAAGGCGGTGGTCATCAAACAAAAGCAGGAGATGAACAGACTCCAGAACCAAATTCAACATCTGTCTCGTCAAAACTTGATAAAAAAGAAGGTCCCAGTGGTAATAGCGAAGCGTGATTTAAAGGCAGGGGAAATTTTGACATCTGATATGTTGGAGGAAAAATACATCCCTGCAGAGGCAAAGGTTCCCGCTGCTGCGGGTAGTATGGATGCAGTTATAGGAAAGCAGATAATTGCCAATGTGGTCAAGGGAGAACAGATAATCTTGTCTCGGTTGGTTTCGCCTAAGGTGCTACAAAAACAATTAATACCACCTGGTAAGCGTTTAATTACGGTAGAGGTAGAACAAACTGATTTGTTTAGGTTCATCCGACCTGGTGATAGAGTAGATATTGCGGTGGTCTTAACCTTGCCTGGGCCCTATGTAGTGAGTGCGGGCTTATTTTCTGATGTTGAGATAAAGGCAATTAATGGCCGAATTTCTTATGAGGCTGTTATTCGTAAGAAGACTGAGGGGATTAGGAGAAGGGGTAAATCTTCAAACGAAGGGGGAATAAAGTTGAATCCTCATAAGGGCACGTTGACCTTTGCGTTGCCTTTAAGGGACGCAGCCATGCTAAATATGGCTGCGAGGTTTGGAAAGATCGAAATTTACCCAAGGTCAAGGATCGACCCGTTAAAAGAGAAAATCCCACCGGTTAGTTTGGATACAGTGCTTCAATCTGCTTTGCCCAATTTAATGGCAAGGATGAATTTACTTAAACAACAGAGTTTAGAGAAAGAGGAAAATAAGAAAAAATCGCAGGGATTTTCCTTACCTGGATCTGTAAAACGGGTGCGCAAGATAAGGATAAGGAAAGGAGATCAAGTCGAAATTGAAGAGATTGGTAATACTTTGGAGCAAGATGGAAAAATTAAGGATCTTGGGCAATTGGAACAATTTGACGATATGCAAAAGGAGGAGCCGCTGATTGAAAAGGGTAGCCCTTTCCGAGATGTCCCCGAGCATAATGATAAAAAAATATTGAAACAGGAGATAAAAGGAGAAAAAGATTCCTTTTCTGATATGAAAGAGAGGGAAAAAATGAAAAGAGAAGAGAGGGATCCTTTTGAGGGCAAAATCCCCCCGAGTTTAGATAAATATTTAACAAATAAGGATTAGTATAGATGAGAAGGATTGCTATTTTATTATTTTGTTTACTGTTGGGATTTGGAGATTTCATTGTAAAAGCAGAAGAAATACGACTTGTTGTAGGAAAAACAAGGATAATAGAGTGCCCTCCAGATCTGAAGAGTGTCAATATAGATGATCCAAAGGTCTTAGATGTGACTGTAGACGAGGATAAGTTATTATTTACTGGCAAAAATCCAGGAGAAGCAAAGGTGAGTTTGGTATCGGTTGATGGACAAGAAGAACTTTATAAGGTTATAGTCTGGGAGCAAGATATAAATAAAGTTGCCAAAAAACTAAGATCTACTTTAAGAGGATTGGGAATAGATAAAGAATTTAAAGTAAGTGTAGATCAAGAAGAGGGTCTGGTTTATTTAACAGGTACGGTTTATACAGAAGAGGATATGTCGTTGATTGAACAGGCAATATCTTCCTGTGCCAGTGATGTGATAGTAAATCTTGTGCGAAAAGATTATAGTATGGATAGTATAAGACTGCATTTAAATGTAATGGAGGTGGGTTCTTCTCTAATGAAAGGGTTAGGTATAACTTGGCCGCAAGAGATAAGATTTACTTCTTATGGTAGTGATGTCTACGATGAAAATGGGAATGGGCTTACACTTTCGGATAATATACGGTTCAATATATGGCAAAGAAGTGATGTGCAGCTTTTAGTTAAAGCATTAGAGAGTGGGAGTAATGGTAAAGTTCTTGCGCGTCCCAATGTATTGGCCCTCAATGGTGAAAAAGCAGAGATTACAATTGGAGGGGAGGTCCCGATTATAACGTCTGATAATGGAAATGTCAGTGTTGATTATCGATCTTATGGGGTAATATTAAAGATGAAGCCCACGATAATTAGGGATGGCATAAAGATGGAGGTGGAATGTGAAGTCTCTGATATAGATCCTAACACCACGACAAATGTTAGTATAGCAAATGACGTCTCAAATGCTATCTATAATGTGCCAGGGTTTCTTGTGAGGAGAGCGAAAACAATTTTGTCCATTAAAAATGGGGGAACGCTTATAATTGGTGGACTGATGAAAAATAAAAAGGGTGTGTCCTATACTGGGATTCCTGGACTGGTTAAGTTGCCTATACTTGGCGAGTTTTTTAAGTCCAAGGATACACAGAATGAGGATATGGAATTGATTATAACTATAACCCCGGAGATAGTCCCCTTGAAAGAAAAGGGTAGAGAAGGAGGAAATAGAGAAGAACAAATTGGGAATGAAAATCTGAGTCAACAGACATTTTTTTCGGAGGAATCGTCTATGAATCCCCAAAATGTGGAAGAGTATAAGGATTATGTTAGCCAAAAAATTGCCAAAGTGATAAAAAAATATTCTTTCAGCGGGAAAAATTTTTCGAGTGGTAAGGTATTTTTATCGTTAAGATTAGATCGAGATGGTAGAGTAACAAAAATTTCCTTTCAGAGATTAGAAGGAGAAAATAAGCAGGTTTTACGGCGAATGGCATTAAATATAATAAGGGATGCCCAGCCTTTTCTGCCTCTACCTGAAGAATTGGCGTTTTTATGGATAGATGTGCCGATTGTTTTTGAGAAGTAGTATAATTCAACTATGGCAAATACGATTTGTTTTTTTAGTTTAAAAGGTGGCGTAGGTGTTTCCTTTTTATCTACGAATATCGCAGTTAATCTTTCCTCTAAAGGATTTAAGACCCTACTTATAGATGCCAGTTTGCCTGTGATTGGCGATTCTGCCAGGCTTATGGGACTTTTCCCTTCCAAATCTTTGTGCTCTTTTTTTTATGACATTGGACAGGATTATAAAAGCCCACATTTGTTAAATGAATTTTCGGACTATGTTCTTAGTCATAGCACAAAATTGGAATATATACCCGTTATTCTTAGGCCAGAAGAAATGGCTGAAGTAAGTAAATTCGATTTCAGACCTGTTTTGGAACAAGTTTTCCCTTATTACGATTTTGTCATAATTGACGGTGGGCATAATATAACACCATTTTTAGCAAAACTTTTTGACCTTACTAATCTTGTTATAGATGTTGTTGTTCCGGATTTACTTTCTGTTTATCAATCAAAAGAATTCTTGAATATTTTATCTTCCTTATACTTCCCAATTAGTATGGTCAAATTAGTTATCAATCGTTCGGAAAGTAAAGGGAGTGTAGGAGTTCGGGAGATTAAGACCATACTCCCGTTGGATGTCATTGGCCGTATTCCCAGTGAAGGTAAGGTCGTTGGAGAAGCAATTAATTTTGGGGTTCCTGTGGTGTTATATGAACCTAATGCTAAGGTTTCACAAGCAATTGATAGGGTGGTAGATAGACTATTAAAAGAAGATTCTTTATATGGCCAGCGTAAGGAACTTAATGAATTGGAATTTCCAGAGATTGTGCAAGAGACCTCTCCATTGGTGGCCTTTTGGGAAGAATATGGTTTTGAATCAAAAGTGGAAAGTAGGGAATCTGTAGACCCTGTAGTAGCATTGAAAAAAAAGGTGCATCTAAAGTTGGTAGAGAGAATGGAATTAAGGAAGATGGATATCCTTCGCATTGATACAGAGAGAAGACATGAACTAAGAAAAAAAACAGAACAGATTATCGCTGAGATACTTGATGAAGAAATACAAGGTTTCTTGGGGGATTATGAAACAAGGGCTAAATTGGTAAAAGAGATTGCTGATGAGGCACTTGGTTTTGGTCCATTAGAGGATCTATTAAGGGATCCGGATATTACCGATATCATGGTCAATAATAAGGATCAGATATACATTGAACGTTTTGGTAAGTTACAGCGAGTGGAAGATAAAAAATTTATATCTAACGACCAGGTTTTGCAGGTAATAGAACGTATTATTGCTCCATTGGGTAGGCGTATAGATGAATCGGTTCCGATGGTAGATGCCCGCCTTCCTGATGGGTCAAGGGTCAATGCGATAATTCCGCCACTTGCCTTAAACGGTCCTGTTCTCACAATACGAAAGTTCGGGAAGGAAAGGTATACTTCTGATGATCTCATCCGGTTTAATACAATTAGTGAAGAGATGGCTGAATTCTTGAAGGCCTGTATATTGGCAAGAAAAAATATGATAATCTCTGGTGGAACTGGATCAGGGAAGACCACGGTTTTAAACGCATTTTCTCAATTTATACCTTCCCATGAGCGGATCATAACTATAGAAGATGCTGCTGAATTACGACTTCACCAGGAGCACTGGGTAAGGTTGGAGAGTCGCCCTCCAAATATAGAAGGTAAAGGAGAGATCACCATTCGGGATTTGTTTCGCAATACCTTGCGTATGCGGCCCGATCGTATAATCATAGGTGAGTGTCGTGGTGTAGAGGCCCTTGATATGCTTCAAGCCATGAACACGGGACACGATGGGTCGTTGACCACTATTCATGCTAATTCTACCCATGATGTTGTTGCCAGGTTGGATTCTATGATACTTATGAGCGGTGTTGAATTGCCCATCAGGGCTATCCGAGAAATGGTTGCTTCAGCAATAGATATTATTGTGCACACCGCCAGATTAAGTGATGGTTCTCGAAGGGTTATGCAGATAACTGAATTAACGGGTTTGGAGTCTGATATGATGACTATAAAAATGGAGGATATATTTATCTTTGCTCAAACAGGTGTCGATGAAAAGGGGAATGTGTTAGGGGAATTTACTGCCACTGGTTACATTCCTTCCTTTTATGATGAGATGCAAAGAAGGGGTATAAAGTATTCTCGGGATGCATTTACTCCTAAGCCAGTTTTTTATGAAGTTAAAAAGGGCAAGCGATAATCAGGTATTATTATCCAATCTTTTAATAGCCGACACCTTTTTCTCTCGTTTGATTGGATTGCTAAATCGTGAGTCCCTATCTGACCAAGAAGGGCTGCTATTTCCCAAGTGCAGTGCGATACATATGGTAGGTATGAGATTTGCTATAGATGTAATTTTTATGGATCGATCAAGGAAGGTTATCAAGATTTTGTCTAAATTCCCTCCTAATCGAATAATGCTTTGGCCAGTAAGGGGCGCCTATTATGTATTGGAGGTAAAGGCAGGTTGGTGTCGGGCCAATAGGGTAGAAGAAGGGGATGTACTGGTATGGGAAGAATGAGGTGGCTTTTATTTGTATTCTTTATGTTGCAGCCTTGTTTTTTGTTCGCTGATTGGCAATCTATGGATTGGGTGGGCAGGCGGATTATAGGTGTCTCAGTAAGTGAGAAAGGTGTATATGTCCTTTCAGATAGGTTTGTCTATAGATTAGTCCAGGGGGCTGCCAAAAAGATTTCTCGGGTTCGAGGGGGAGAAGATTTGGTTCTTGGAGACATAGATGTAGGAGATAATTTTGTATACTGGGCCAGTAATATCGGCCTCTTTCGTGCTCCAACAACAGGAGGTAGGGCAGAAAGGATATTTTATCCTGATGGAGGAGTAACGTGTTTAGATGTTTACGGAGAGGCTGTATTTGTGGGAGGGGAAAAGGCGGTATATGGGATTGTTGATGGCCGGCCTAAACTTCTGTTTAGGGCTCGAAATGTCTCTTCAGTGAAATTTCTGCCGGGGAGGGATACTTTGTTGGTGCTCTCTCGCGATGGATTAATGTTTTGGAAGATGTCAGAAGGTAGAAAGTTAAAGGTTATCTCGTTTCCAGAGGGAGAAGATTTTAATCCGCTTCCCCATTCTATAGCCTTTTTCAAGGAGAAGGTCTATGTCCTACGGCGTTCGTCTGTTTTTGAAGTGGAGAATAGGAATTTGAAGTTAGTTTTCGATTATCCAGGAAACGTGAATGGGTTACTTGTTTCGGAGGAACGGTTGCTTTGTTATGGTGATAATGGTATTTATGATGTCTTTTCTAAGGATCGATTGAATAATGGGTTAGAATCCCTGGATATAACGAGTGGTTCGCATTGGCGAGGAATTACTATAGTATCTATCCCTTATCAGATTTATCGTTGGCAAGATAGACGATTTGAAAAGTTTAAGAATGGTTCTGTACGTGAAAAATTCCTTTGGCAGGTCTTTTCTTGGGAGCCTTCGGTGTTGGAGTTGCAGAGAAAGGCAATGCAGTATGCCAATGTCTCCCCTGATAAGATTTACGATTGGAGACGACGGTTAAGAAAACGGGCAATCTTACCAAAGTTTAAGATAGATGTGGATTGGGATGGGAGTCGTAGCGTCTCTGATTCTGTATCTGTCTCTGCATATGGGGCAGAGAATGTTGGCCCAGATGACAAGACTGTGTATAAATCATCTGGCGTAGGGTTCTCTCTTGAATGGGATTTCAAGGATTTAATTTGGTCAGATGAGGAAATATCCATTGATACCCGTTCCAAACTTACGGTAGAATTAAGAGATGATATCTTGGACCAAATTAATCAATTGTATTTTGAGCGACGCCGCTTGGTGACTAAATTTATACTGAATCCGCCAAAGGATAGGGGAGAACTTTTGGCTCTATTCAATCGTGTTGAACACCTTAGGGCGGATTTGGATGGATTGACTGGTGGGTACCTGACGGAGGCGTTGGCTAAAGTTGGGCACGAGGATTGGGAGAAGAGATGGTTATTGACACTTATGGAGGAGGTTAATGAGTAGGAAAGAGGTGGGATTGTTTAGTCCGGTTAGTTTGAAACGATATTTTATATCTGGGGTTGCGGTAATTACTCCTGTTGTTTTAACGATTTATGTGATTGGCCTTTTGTTTAAATTGATAGACCTTGCAATTGGTAGATTTATTAATTCTATCTTGAAGTTGGCAATAGGATTTGAGATACCTGGCCTGCATATTGTTCTCTCTATCTTATTGATATTTTTTGTTGGCCTTTTAGTGCAAAACTTCTTAGCGCGTAGGATAGTTTTGTGGTTCGAATCACTGATAAACCGTATGCCTCTGATTGGCCGGATTTATTCTTCGGTGAAACGAGTTGCTGAATACTTCTTCCCGACAGAAGAGCGGATGAAGTTTGGTAAAGTAGTATTGGTTGAGTATCCAAGAAAAGGCATGTATTCTATTGCGTTCTTGAGTTCGGAGTCGGTAAAGGTTCCGAACGAGGATAAGGAATTAGTTGCAGTCTTTATTCCAACATCCCCCAGTCCCCTTACTGGATTTTTAGAGTTTGTGCCCAAAGCAGATGTTTTGTATCTGGACATCTCGGTAGAATCTGCTCTCCAGACAATAGTTTCAGGTGGTGTAGCATTGCCCGAAGGATGGCAAGGAGGTAGGTGATGGGTAAGGATATACTTATTAATATGTTTGTTGCTTCTGTAATTGTTGTGTTGTCTTGGATATTAGGTGTTTTCTTAAAGCGATATTTCGTTTCCCATATGCAAAAATTTGCCAAAACCACAAAGACAATCTGGGACGATGTTATATCAGCCGAGGTTAAACGTTGGATTGTTATGTGGTCTATTTTGGCAGGTGTAGGAATTGCTTTGGTATTTATTGGACTTAATCCCGAGCAAATGCATTTGGGATATACGATAGTGTATATTGTCTTTATAGCCTCTTTGTTTTGGGGGATTGTCAACATTGTGGATAAATTGTTTGCATATTATCGCCAGGAGGATAGGTTCTTTGCCAAGAGTTCTCTGTTTGCCAATGTAGTGAAGATAGTAATTATCTTATTAGGTGCTTTGTTGATATTAAACCACCTTGGTATATCTATTACTCCGATTTTAACCACCTTAGGTATTGGTGGCTTGGCGGTTGCCTTGGCCCTTCAGGAAACCTTATCTAACCTGTTTGCTGGGATGTATATTGCCTTGGATAATCAGGTTAAAGTAGGTGATTATATAAAGTTGGATTCGGGAGAGGAGGGTTATGTAGAAGACATTGGTTGGAGAGTGACTAAAATACGACAGTTGCCTAACAATACAGTCTTGGTGCCAAATTCTAAGTTAGCCCAGGCAAAGATAATAAATTACGAATTGCCCTCGAGTGATTTAGCGGTTTTGGTGCAGGTTGGAGTTCATTATGATAGTGATTTGGAAAAGGTAGAAAAAGTCACTTGCGAGGTAGGCAAGGAAGTTATGCAGACAGTCTCTGGAGGAGTGCCAGATTTTGAGCCGTTTATTCGTTATCATACCTTTGGCGATTTTAGTATCAACTTTACTGTAATATTAAGGGCTAAAACGTTTGTTGATAGGTATCTGATCACTCATGAATTTATAAAGAGGTTGCATAGGCGATATAGGGAAGAAGGTATAGTTATTCCATTCCCGATAACTGCTATAAACTACACCCAGGAAAATCCGGTTGAGTCCTGATGGCCGAAGAGAACGCTGCTCCAGTAGTTCAGTTGTTGGATGCCATTTTATCTGAAGCGGTTTCGCTTAAGGCTAGTGATATACACTTTGAGGTGTTTTCAGATGGATTTAAGGTAAGGGCAAGGGTGGATGGTGTAATAAGAGATTTAGCGAACCCTCCTGAAGATCTCTTTTCTCCTCTTATTTCCAGAATAAAGGTTTTGGCGAACTTAGATGTTGCTGAAACCCGTGTTCCACAGGACGGGAGAATCCAAATGAAGATAAATGGTAGGGATGTTGATTTCCGTGTCTCCACTCTACCTACTATAACTGGTGAGAGTGTGGTTTTACGTATATTAGATCGTTCGGCTATAGATGTAAATTTGACTGATCTGGGGATATGGGAGGAGGATCTGCATCTTTATCAGTCCCTTCTTTCGTTTTCAAATGGTATGGTTTTGGTTACTGGGCCAACAGGTAGTGGTAAAACGACTACTTTGTATGCCTTTCTCAAGGAGTTGAATACAGTTGATAAAAAAATTATTACTGTAGAGGACCCAGTGGAGTATGACCTTCCAGGAGCAGTGCAGATACCAATAAATGCAAAGATAGGTCTTGATTTTGCCTTAGCTCTACGCACTATATTGCGTCAGGATCCGGATATAATTATGGTTGGAGAGATAAGAGACAAAGAGACTGCAGAAATGTCCATTCATGCGTCTTTAACTGGGCATTTAGTGTTTTCCACACTCCATACCAATAATGCCCCTGGAGCGATTACTCGATTGATTGATATGGGAATAGAACCCTACCTTATCACTGCAACATTGAGGGCGGTAATTGCCCAACGATTGGTTAGGAAGATTTGTCCTAATTGCATAGATACGTATCACCCTACCCAAATTGAAATAGATGCCTTTAATCTTAGTGATTCTGATATAAGTGAGGGCAAGTTTTTCAAAGGGCAGGGTTGCAAAGAATGTGGCGGAAGTGGTTATAAGGGTAGAATTGGAATATTTGAATTTTTGGGAATAGGAACAGACTTCCGTCCGCTTATATTAGATCGGGTCTCAACAGAAGGCTTGTGGAGAAAAGCAAAGGAATTGGGGATGGTTTCATTGCGGGAGGATGGCCTAAGAAAGGTAAAGATGGGCCTTACTACGCTGGAAGAAGTATTACGGGAGACGCAGATGTGAAAATTGCATATTTTTCCAGCGGTAGATTTGGCGCAGGTTTACTTTCTAATCTTTTAAAAAGGGAGATAAGACCTGGTGTAGTCTTTACTTTACCTGATCGTCCCCAAGGGCGTGGGCTAAAACTACATCCAGTTCCAGTTAAGGCCTTATCTGAGAGAGAAGGTTTGCCCGTAAGGTATCTTCCTTTGTGTGAAGAAGATGGTAACCTTCTAAAAGAGTATGATGTTATTCTCTCTTGTGATATTGGTTTTATATTCCCTTCTTGGATGGTCCAAAGTTATGCTTGCTATAATCTCCATCCTTCTCTGCTCCCTCGATGGAGAGGGCCTGCTCCTATATTTTGGACAATTAAAACTGGAGATATAGAAACGGGGATAACGCTTTTTAGGATGGAGGAAGCGATTGACAGTGGTATGATAGCCCTTCAGGAAAGGGTCAAGGTTGAATCGGATTGGAATTACGCCCAGTTAGAGGGTGTGTTATTAGGTAAGGGGGCTAAGTTGATAGAGCGGTTTTTGGCGTTATATCCCAGCATTGGGTTAACGCCCCAAGATGGAGAGGCGACTTATGCCCGTAAATTTGGGAAAAAAGACCTTAAAATAAATTGGGAGAACCCTTGTCAGTTGGTTTACAATCTAATAAGAGCAAGTGCCCCTTATTGGGGGAGTTGGACGAGTGTAGGCGGTAAGAGATTAAAGATATTTGCCGGTGAAATGGTTCTAAAAGATGGTTTTGTGCCAGGACAGATTGTAGTGGAAGATGGAGGTATAATTGTTGGTTGTGGTCAGGGCGCGATTAAATTGTTAAATGTGCAGATAGAAGGTAAAAGAAGAATGTCGGTTAGGGAATTTTTATCTGGATATAGAAGTTTTTTGATGAGTGCAGGGAGGATGGAATGAGAAATAGTCGATCTAATGATCAATTGCGAGATGTGAAACTGATTCCTGATTGGTTGGAGAATCCACCCGGGTCATGTCTTATCGAGATGGGGCGGACTCGAGTTTTATGTACTGCGACTTGGAATGAAGATGTGCCCCAATTTCTAAAAGGAACCGGACAGGGTTGGCTCACTTGTGAGTATAGAATGTTGCCCGGATCCACTCCATCACGTATTTCCCGCGAGCGGGCAGCTTTGTCAGGTCGAACGTACGAAATACAACGATTGATTGGAAGGAGTTTGCGATCTTGTTTAGACCTTGCTGCGATCGGTGAGCGGACCATCTTTGTGGATGTTGATGTCCTTCAGGCCGATGGTGGAACTCGGATATGTGGCATAAATGGTTCTGTTATTGCCCTGTACCGATGTCTCCAAGAGATGGAAGAAAAACTTGGTATTCCAGTAGCATTTGCCTTTAAGGGAATAGTGAGTGCAGTGAGTGTGGGAATAGTGGAAGGAGAAGTTTTGTTAGATCTTGAGTATTCTGAGGATTCTTGTGCAGAAGTGGATATGAATGTCGTTGCTTTTGAGTGTGAGCAATTCGTTGAGATACAGGGCACAGGGGAGAGGCAGACATTTAGCCATTCACAATTGTTGGAGTTGTTGTCTTTGTCACAGAAGGGGATAGAGGAAATTTATCAAATTCAGAGACAGGTCTTGGAGTTGGTATAGGTTTATAGGAAAAGGGGTTGTTGGAAGATACCGTTAAGGTGGTATAATTTATGCTCTTGACCTGTTGTGTAAACTAACTAAATAACCAAGGAGGTGTTAAAAGTGGATAATCTGATTGAACTTCAAGAAAGGGTAAAAAAGGTAATTGAGGAAGAGGTGAAACCTGCTCTTCAGATGGATGGAGGAGACATAGAGTTAGTAGGGGTTGACGAAGATGGTACAGTAAAGGTGAAACTCTTGGGGGCCTGTGGTTCTTGTCCATTTTCTATGATGACTCTCAAGATGGGAGTTGAACAGTCACTTAAGAATTTAGTTCCGGAAGTAAAGCAAGTCGTTGCAGTATAAGGCATATGTTTTCTCGGTTAAAAGAGGACATCCAGACGGTTTTTCGTGATGATCCTGCAGCGCGCAGTTATTTGGAGGTCTTATTTTGCTATCCTGGGCTTCATGCGATTTGGCTTCATAGGATTGCCCATTGGCTATGGAATCATCACCTTAAATTTTTGGCTCGCCTGCTCTCTCATATAAATCGTTTTCTCACAGGAATTGAAATTCATCCTGGTGCAAAGATAGGACGAAGGGTCTTTATTGATCATGGTATGGGAGTAGTGATAGGTGAAACTGCAGAAGTAGGGGACGATGTGCTTATATACCAAGGTGTGGTCTTGGGAGGGACAAGTAAAGAGAAAAAGAAACGCCATCCCACGATAAAAGATAGAGTGGTAATAGGGGCTGGTGCAATAGTACTGGGGGATATAACTATTGGAGATGGGGCAAAGATAGGTTCAGGTTCGGTTGTGATTAAAGATGTCCCTTCTGGGGCTACAGTGGTAGGAGTGCCGGGCAGGATAGTCCAAGATGTTCGAAGAGCAAGGGAACAGATTGAGGTAGATCTTGAGCATGGCAGATTACCTGATCCGATTGCTGATGTCATAAAAGTGCTTATGAAAGAACAATCTCGATTGGAAAAAAGAGTGGAAGAGTTAGAACATAGATTGGCACATTATGAAGATATTGGTAGGGATAAGCGGAGGAGTTGATTCTGCTTTTGCCCTATATAAACTTGCGAGACATTATTCGGTCAAGGCGGTATTTTTTCGGACAGGATTTAATTCTAAATTGGAAGAAAAGGTTGGTGTTATCTGCAATAAATTAGCAGTAGATTGGCAACCTGTTGATTTTGAAGATGAGTTTAGACAGATAGTAATTGAGAAATTTGTTCAAGGCTATGCCCAAGGCATCACGCCCAATCCATGTATATGGTGCAATCCTGATTTTAAGTTTAAGTTGTTGTTAAAGTTGGCACAAAAATGGGGTTTTGATAGGATTGCTACAGGTCACTATGCGCGAATTGTTAAGGAAGATAATACTTATTTTTTAACCAAAGCCATAGATGAAAAGAAGGATCAGAGTTATTTTTTGTATCGTATTTACCCATATCTGAATAAAGTAGTATTTCCTCTTGGTGAAGAAAGAAAACAAAAAATAAAAGAAGAGATGTCTCATCTCTTTGGTAATGATTTTTTTGTTGGAGAAAGTCAGGATTTATGTTTTGTCCATCAGGGAGATTACCGAGAATTTTTCTTGAGTAGAATAAAACCTCGTTCTGGGTTGATAGTGGATATACATGGACAGATACTTGGGTATCATTCGGGAATACATAACTTTACTGTCGGACAGCGACAAGGATTGGGTCTCTCTAAACCTGGGCCTTGGTATGTGGTAAAAATCGATCCTGACAAGGCCTTAGTAGTGGTTGCCCGTGGCCAGGATTCTAATGCCTTATCTTGTAGGTGTCAGAGTTTGGTGCGGATGTTTTCTAATGATAGGATTGAGGCAACGGCAAAAATCAGGTATAATCAACCAAATGTAGGTGTAAAAGTGCAAGTTTTCTCGACCGGAGAGATTGAAGTAATTTTTGCTAAACCTCAGCGTGGGGTAGCAAAGGGTCAGCATTTAGTTTTATATCATGATGATGTTGTTATAGGCGGTGGTGAGATAAGTCGAGTGTTTTATCCTTGGGGAGAATAATCAGTGGATTTAAGAGAGAAGATTCTAAAATTAAAACAAGAAAAAGATGCCTTAATCTTGGCGCATAATTATCAACTTCCTGAAATTCAGGATGTCGCTGATATCGTTGGAGATTCGTTGGAACTGAGTCGGGCTGCATCTAATAGAAAGGCCAAGCGTATCGTATTCTGTGGAGTGGTTTTTATGGCCGAGACAGCAAAGATTCTTTCTCCTGCCTCAAAGGTCCTTATACCATCCCTTTCAGCAGGTTGTTTTTTGGCCGATACAGTAACGGCTGAAGATGTAAGAGGACTTAGAAAGAAATATCCAGATGCCACATTCGTTGCCTATGTTAACACAAGTGCAGAGGTGAAGGCCGAGGTTGATATCTGTTGCACATCTGCTAATGCAGTTAAGGTTGTTCAGCATTTACCTGAAGATAGACCTGTGGTTTTTTTACCAGACAGGAATTTAGGGGCCTATGTCCAAAAGGCCTCCGGCAGGGATGATATCGTGCTGTGGGAAAAGGGATATTGTTATGTCCATGAACATATTAGAAAAGAAGATGTGTTAAGACGGAAGCAAGAGTATCCAGAGGCTAAGGTAATTGCCCATCCTGAATGTAGAGGAGAGATATTAGATTTGTCTGATGCTGTGGCCTCCACTTCAGGTATGATTCGTTATGCAAGACAGTCTTCAGCAAAGACTTTTATCATATGCACAGAGCGAGAGATGGTTTATCGCTTAAAAAGAGATCTACCTGAGAAAGAGTTTATCCCAGTAAGTGGGGCAGCCATATGTAAGACAATGAAAACAATAGATTTGGAGAAACTTTATCAGACGCTTCGAGATGAAGTCTATGAAGTTAATCTTGCAGAAGATATAATCAATAGAGCTAAGGGATCAATTGATAGAATGCTTGAGGTGTTATGAAGTTAAGAGAAGAGAGAGTAGAAGATAAACTAGTTTTTTATTTGGAAGGAGAACTTGTCGCTAAGGATAAGGTTTCAGTCCTATCTACTATACTTGAGGGGATAAATCGAGAGAAGGGAATTTCTACATTGGTTATCGAGATGTCAAAGGTCCCTTATTTAGATAGTTCTGGGTTAGGGATATTGTTAAATTTAAAGGATAGAATGAGTGAAATTGGAGGGGAGTTGATCTTAGTTGGGTTGAGTGAATATGCCCAGAAGTTGCTTTCCCTAACTCACTTGGATAAAACCTTTAAAAGGGTTGATGCCATAGATGATTTGTTCTCTTCGGCTCAACCAAGTCAGGAAATACAGGAGGGTAGGATAGAAATCCCCAGTGATTTAGATTATGTGCAAGATGTGAGTCGAAGGATTATTTCTGTCCTCCAGAAATACCGCCTTCCGGAATCCTTATTGATGGATATGCGTCTGCTGGTAGAAGAGGCAGTGATAAATGGAATAAGGCATGGTAATCAATTTGCCTCTGATAGATTTGTGTTGATAGAATATAAAGCCTCGCCACAAGAGATATTGATTACCGTGCGAGATGAAGGAGAAGGATTTGATTTTGAGAGTGTAGAGGGAAAGGGGTTGAAACTTATCAAATCAATAGCTGATGAGGTGGAATTCTCTCGCGGAGGTTCACAAATAACCATCCGCAAGCGGTTTAGATGAGAAAGATTGTTAAACTTCTATTTTTGTCCTTACTTTTCTTGTCCTTATCTTGGGCAATTTTTCATCGGATGTTTGAACCAGTAGATCTTGTTGGTTATGATCTGGCATTGCAATTGCGTACCAAACTTAATCCAGCAGATACCCGTGACTTGCCATTGGTGTTTATCCCGATAGATGATGCAACCTTGCGAAGTAAGGAGTTTAGACAGTTCCCCATTCCCAGAGATAGATATGCTATTGTCTTAGATGCCTTAAGAAAATGGGGAGCAAAACAGGTTGTTTTTGATATCCTTTTTAGCGAACCAAGTTTTAATAATCGGAATTCTGTAAGTATGTCCCAAAATCCAGATGATGTCTTTCTTTCAGCAATAGTTAGGTTTGAGAAGAATGGGGATGTGCTTTTGCCTTATGGTTTTGCAACCGATCCTATGGGACAAAAGAGATTTCTACCAGTTTATTATCCATTTGCCGAAGCAATAAGAGAACAAACTAAAATTAAGACAGGTTTCATCAATGCTAAGGAAGATATAGATGGTAAGATGAGATTTTTGATTGTACGGGAAAAGACGAAAAATAGAATGATATACCGTTATCATATGGCGTTGGTGAGCGTTTTAAATCATTTGGGAGTGCGATCGCGGGATGTACACGACAATTCTGATTCGATAGAGTTTGTAGTATTGAATGGGAAGAAGGTAATTAAAGTAAAACAAATCCCTCTCTATTTAGGTAATCGATTGTATTTGGATTATCCTGGGAAATGGTATGATTGCTTTAACAAGGTTTCATTTGGTGAGGTATATCATTATGGTGCTGGTTTGCAGGAAATAAAATTGGGCCATATATCTAAGGATAGTGAAGAGGGCAAGGAAATATTGCGTCATTCAGAGGAGATAAAAAGATTGGTCCAAGGCAGGACCTGCATTATCGGCCTTACTGCCTCAGGTACTCAGGATCTACGACCAACTCCTATAGAGACCAGTAGCCCTATGGTAAGTGTGTATGGTGTTGTTTTTTCCCAGGTATGGTACGATAGGTATATTCGACGGATGTGCTCTTGGATTTCAGTAATTGTTTTTTTGCTATTAACAATTGTTGCCATTGTTCCTACTCGCAGTCTTGCCAGGTTATGGATAATTTATATTATTCCGGCATTGGCCTGGGTTGTAGTTGCGGTTCTTTTGTTTGTATATGAAGGGTGGTGGTTTGATTACCTGTCTCCAGTGTTAGGCAGTGTGGTCTTTGTTATGGGTTCCAGTATTAGATTATATTTGGAGACGGTAAGAGAAAGAGAGAAAGCCGAACAGGAAATGAAATTGGCCTCTGATATCCAATCACATATGTTGCCAAAAGACCTGCCCAAGACAGATACCTTTTCCGTAGAGGTATTTTTCTCGCCTGCAGTATTTGTTGCTGGAGACTTTTATGATGTATGGATGCAAAGAAAGGAGAAAGTAAGGGTCCTTATGGGAGATGTTTCTGGCAAAGGAGTGAGTGCAGCCCTGTATGTTGCTCAGGTAATAACCGCTGAGAGAGTTTTGCGGGCACGGTTTGAGAATCGAGATATAAGTGAGTTGATGGAAGGTATAAATCGTTTTCTTTCCATGTTCAAGATATCAGGAATCTATGCTACGGCCTGTATGTTAGATCTGTTGCCAGATAAGATAATCGTTTCAGATGCAGGGCACCTTTCTATTTGGATTTATCGGGCAGAGGAAAAAGCGATTGATGAAGTTAAACTCAATACAGGTGCTCCGTTAGGTGTGGATAGGTGGAGTGAATATAAGAGCGTAGAGGTGAATTGGCAAACTGGCGATGTAGTAATGGTATTTAGCGACGGATTAATAGAGGCCAGAGTGGGAGAGAAATTTATTGATGAAGATGAGGTTAAATCTTGGATTGTTGAGCATATATCTGAATCCCAAGCAAAGATAGATGTTCTGATGTCTTCATTTTATGGGAAACATCCGCAGAGTGATGATATTACTTTTCTTCTAATTCGTAATAGTGGGGTGGCAAGCGATGGAAGTGAACGTTAAGCGTTTGGATAGGTATCGAATTCTTATTCCCCGCAAGGGAAAGATGAGGGTAGATGGTTTAGTCTTTGTTGATCAGGAATTATTTAGTGAATTTACGGAAGCAGAGGCCTTGCAACAGGTGGTAAATGTAGCCCATTTGCCGGGTATAGTTGGATATGCGTTGGGTATGCCAGATATACATTGGGGTTATGGGTTTCCAATAGGTGGAGTTGCGGCTACAGATGTAGAGGCAGGGGGAGTTATTTCTCCTGGGGGTGTAGGATTTGACATCAATTGTGGTGTAAGACTGTTGCGTACGAATCTGGAGTATGATGCGTTACGAAATAGGATAGAAAGGATAATAAGCCGTCTTTATTCTGATATTCCATCTGGAGTGGGCAGTAAATCAAGGACGAATTTATCTAAAAAGGAGTTACAAAAGGTTCTGAAGGAGGGGGCAGGTTGGGTAGTTCGTCAAGGTTGGGGAACTTCTCAGGATCTGGAATATTGTGAGGAAAATGGGGTTATGTCTGATGCAAATCCAGATAGGATATCTTCTCGGGCCTACGAGAGGGGGAAGAATCAGTTAGGGACATTAGGTTCTGGGAATCATTTTTTGGAAATTCAAGTAGTAGATAAGATATTTATGCCAAAGGTAGCGGAGATTTTCGGGATTTTCTTGGGGCAAATTACATTAATGCTTCACTCTGGGTCGCGTGGGTTTGGGCATCAGGTATGTTCGGATTATGTAAAAGTGATGCTTGCTGCAATGGGCAAATATGGTATAGATGTGCCCGATAGGCAACTTGCCTGCGCACCATTTTATTCTAAGGAGGGGCAGGCATATTGGGAGGCAATGTGTTGTGCTGCCAATTATGCATGGGCCAATCGTCAGATGATGAGCCATCTTATACGGGAATCCTTCCAAAAGGTCCTCAAGATGTCTCCTAAGGAATTGGGTATGGATTTGGTATATGATGTTGCCCATAATATAGCAAAACTTGAAAGGCATAGAGTAAATAAGAAGTTCCAAAAACTTTG
>JAMOOT010000009.1 GCA_027065215.1 Candidatus Omnitrophota bacterium
TACGGCGTTAGGGTAGTGGTATTGATAGATGAATATGACAAGCCAATATTGGATAATTTGGATAAGAAAGATGTGGCGACAGAGATAAGGGAATATTTGAGGCGATTTTATTCTGAGATAAAGAATGCCGATGAGTATTTGAAGTTTATATTGCTAACAGGGGTAACGCGATTTAGCAAGGCAGGGATATTTTCTGGGTTGAATAATTTGGAGGATATCTCATTGAATCCAGATTTTGGCAATATAGTAGGGATAACACAGGGGGAATTAGAGGAGTATTTAGGAGAGGAAATAAAGAAGTACGGAGTAAATTTGGAAGAAGTAAAAGAGTGGTATAACGGGTATAACTTTTTAGGGGACAGTTTATACAATCCATTTGATATTTTAAGGTTTGTAAAGAGTAGATGCGTATTTAAGGATTATTGGTTCAGCACGGGAACGCCGAATTTTCTGATTAAGTTGATAGAGAGTGGGAATTTCTACTTGCCGGAATTGAGTAATCTTGTGGTAGGTGAAGAGATGATGGACAGGTTTGATGTGGAGAATATAAGGCCGGAGGTGATCTTATATCAGGCGGGGTATCTGACGATAGATGAGGTGATAGCAGAGGAAGGGTTTATAGAGTATAAGTTGCGGATACCGAACAGAGAAGTAAGACAGGCGCTGAACAAGTTTTTGTTGGAGAAGATGACAGATGATCGGGTAGATGTAGGGTTGAGCAAAGGATTATCGCGGGCGTTAAGAGAAGGAGATATAGAAGGGATAAAGAGTTGGGTAAAGAGATTATTTGACTCAATTCCATATCATTATCACATAAACAATCCGATGGGGCAGTATGAGGGATATTATGCAAGTGTCTTATTTTCGTTTTTTATGTCAACGGGCTATGAGGTAAGGGGGGAGGATGTAAGCAGGAGAGGCAGGGCAGATATAGTGGTATTGGCAAGGGATAAGGTATATGTGGTGGAGATAAAGACAGATGCCCAAGAACCAGCGATAAAGCAGATAGAGGAGAGGAGGTATTGGGAGAAGTATGAGGGGGCGGGCAAGGAGATATATTTGGTGGGGATAAATATAGATAGTGAGGCAAGGGCAGTTGGGGAGATGGAGATAAAACAAATTAAGTAAGTTGGGTGTTAGAATGGAATGCTTGTTCAAAAGTAATACACTCATCGAGAGGCAATACAAGTAAAGGTGAAAAGTAAGGTTTAAGTTTTCTTTGATATACTTCAGGTGCTTGGGAGAGCAAATATTGGCAAATTTAAATATTGTTGATGTCTTGTTGATCTTTGCAAAGGTTTCTCGAAAGAGAAATGGGCATAATTTTATAGCGTGTATGGTATAATTTATTTGCTAATTGAAGGTGAAAGGGGTAAAATATCTTGGTTTTAATGGGTTACGTGCTTTGACAATATGGGGGTGTATGGACTCGACCTGCGCTAAAGACTTGCGAGAGGTGCATGCCGAGGTTCGGGTGGCCTCGTAAAAAACCCGGGTAAATAAGTGCCGATGAAGCACTCGTTGCTGAGGCAGAGGCCATTGCTAATGGCGCTGCCACTGTTCCCGGCCCAATGGTTGCCGGGCCCGTGTCGCTTGCTTTGTGATCGAGCAAACGATACGGCCAACGTAGATCACCTGGCAGGGGAATTCGCCCTTATACCCTGTCCAGTATAGAAGGGCTGCCCGTTTGACGAGCCTGCCATCCGGCGCATCAAACGGAAAGATTAAAGGGATGGCTAAGCATGTAGGACCTCTCCCAGGTCGGCGATAGGGACCGGGGTTCAATTCCCCGCACCTCCACCAATTCTGAGGATGATGTAAGGAGGTAATAAGATGTATCGGATATGGGTGGCGATGATCTTTTCAAGTGCTTTACTCCTAAGTGGGTGTTCTGTTGTGATTCAAAAAAGATTATCTTCTGATGTACAGAAAATAAGTGAGTTAGAGCAGAGATTAGCAGAGAAGGAACACCAACTCCAGATAAGAAACAGCGAATTGGAAGAACTCAAAAAGATAAAATCCCTTTTAGAACAGAGATTGAAAGAAGAGATTGCTAATAAAGAAGTTCGATTAGACCTTACTAATAGGGGTGTGGTAATAACTCTTACTTCTGACATTCTATTTGATTCAGGAAAAGCAGATATCAAACCAGAGGCCTATCCTATATTGGATAAGGTGGCGGAGATATTAAAATATAAGATCGCAGATCGAAATGTTGGAGTTGAAGGTCATACGGACAATCAACCGATTCGTTATTCTGGATGGAAATCAAATTGGGAACTCTCTACTGCTCGAGCTGTAAATGTGGTTCATTACCTGATAGAGAAAGGGGTTTCGCCAGAGCGGCTTACGGCTATTGGATATGGTGAATATAGACCAGTGGCTGATAATAGCACTGAAGAAGGAAGAAAAAGAAATCGAAGGGTGGAGATTGTAATTCTACCGGAACTGAAAAAAGTAACGGTTGAAAAAACACCCATAGAAGGTAACAATGTGGTCAAGGGGGAGGAATTAGAACTCAAATAAAGGAGGGGGGAAATGACAGAAGAGACAAGAAAATGGGGCGTTGTGGCGTTAGTGTCAATTACAGTCTTGGCCATTCTTTTTGGAGTTTTATCCGGAATGCGCACTAAGAAGTTGGCTAGTGCCTTCAAGGAAGAGAATGCCAAGAGGTTAACATTAGAGGCAAAGGTTAGGGATCTATCGCAATCACTTGATAGCCTCAAAGAGCAATCTGAAAAGTGTGCAAAATCTCAAAAATCTCTAATGCAGGAGAATAAACGCCTGAAAGGGGAGTTGCAGAAGGCCCACCAAAGGATATCTAAACTTGAGACAGAACTTAAGAGGTTAAACGTGTTGAAAGAAACATTAGAGGAAAACTTGAAAAATGCCTTAATGGCTATACCTGAGGAACAAAGAAAAGAAATAGCCTCTCAGTCGGGAAACGGAAATTAAGCATAAAGACTTCTTTAGTGGTGTGCATGGTAGTTTAATACAAGGAGGGTGGATTTATGCCTAAGAAGGCTTCATCCAAAGACATTATATCGACCGCTGAGAATAGAAAACGTTCGGTTAAGCGTGGAAAAAAGGCCAGTTCCAGTACGAAATCTAAGACAAAGGTCTCTGTGAAGACCAAAAGTAAGATTCAGGCTGTGGCCAAAAAGGTAAAAGCAGTCTCTCGAACTATTAAACGGCGGATTAAACGTAGTATAAAAAAAGGATCAAATAATGAATTGGTTGGCGCACCTGCGTCTCAGATTTTGGTTTCAGTAGATGATGTCCTACTTACCCCTCAGGAAAGAATAGAAGATACAAAATATTTTGTGGCAAAAGAGGAACCAAAAGCGTCTATTTTGCCCAGAGAACTTCCAACCAACTATGGGGATAATAAATTAGTGTTAATGGTACGAGATCCTTGGTGGATATTTGCCTACTGGGAGGTTCAACCAAATCTGGTAGAAGAAGTTAAGACGCAGATACCCGATGATAAAAAAGATGATCTGAAGTTTGTAATGCGCATCTATGATGTCAGTTATGTCGATTTTAATGGCAAAAACGCCCATTATTATTTTGATATAACCCTCCCTTACGGTGCGGAGAGATGGTATATCAATGTCAATGCTCCGGGCCGATCTTGGGTGGCTGAGATGGGATGGCTCTCCAGCGATGGTCAATTTTATCCAGTAGTTCGTTCAAATGTGGTTTATACCCCATTGGATGGGCCATCGTGGATAACTGATGAAGAATGGGCAATCCCAGAGGAATTGTTCAATAAACTCTATGGCCTTTCTGTTGGTTTTGGTGGCCTGGGTGCGGGATTGAGTTCAGCAGAATTACATAAACTATGGAATGAGCAAGTAATTTCACCTGTTGGTTCAGGTGCTGTCAGTTCTTGGGGTGGAAGTGAAGTTTTGATGAATAGACAAATGGATAAGAAAGAGGGGAAAGGGAGAAAATTCTGGCTGGTGGTAAATACTGAATTGATAGTCTATGGGGCAACCGAGCCTTCGGCCAAAGTTTACGTGCAAGGTAAAGAAGTAAATCTCAGGCCAGATGGCACGTTTTCTCTGCGTTTTGCCCTTCCTGACGGTCAGCAGGTAATACCCGTAAAAGGGATTTCTTCTGATGGGGTAGATGAAATCGTAATTACTCCAGTAGTCAGGAAAGAGACACGTTAGGAATCAATTTGATTAGGAGGGGAGATTAAATGGCACAAGGATACCTTTGTTTAGTGTTGCATGCCCATTTGCCTTTTGTAAGGCATCCGGAATATGAATTTTATCTTGAGGAGCAGTGGTTATTTGAGGCTATATCTGAGACCTATATTCCTCTTATATGGATGTTTAAACGATTGGAAAGAGAAAAGGTCCACTTTCGCCTCACTATGTCACTCACTCCACCTTTGATTTCGATGTTAATGGATGAACACCTCCAAGATAAATATCTGAAAAGATTAAATCAGTTGATAGAACTCTCTCATAAGGAAGTAGAAAGGACCCGCTGGCAACCGGAATTTCAGCGCTTGGCGGTAATGTATCTAAACCGATTTTGTGAAGCCAAGGATACATTTTTGGAGTATGGCAAGAACATAGTTAACGCCTTTAAGGAGTATCAAGACAAGGGCTATTTAGAGATAATTACCTGTGGCGCAACCCATGGCTTCTTCCCATTAATGGAGACCACCAAAGCCTCAATAAGGGCACAGGTAGGTGTGGCTGTAGATCTTCATAATAAGGCGCTTGGCCGGG
>JAMOOT010000010.1 GCA_027065215.1 Candidatus Omnitrophota bacterium
TTCTTATTGGCCTCTATAATTTCCTCCATTCTATCTCGTAATGCCTTGGCCATATTTATAAGAAGTGCATTTTTCTCCTCACTCTTGGCCTTGGCAATAGAATAACTAGCCAACTTACAGGCCTTAGCAATAGAAGAAACATAGGACTTTATATCATCCATTGTTACCTCCAGGTTAACGTAGATCCAACAACCTTAACAACAAGATCTTTCTTATATATCTCAACCTAACCCTATGACATCCAAATAACCAAACGGTCCCTATGAACCGCCTCTTTATGTGCCCGTTTACCCAAAAACTGATTCATTTCCTCACTATCCATTCCTGCAATACCGCGACCAACCTCCTCTCCTTCACACACAATCCTAACCACATCTCCTTTATTGAACCGCCCAACAATTTGCTTCACCCCAGCACAGAGAAGGCTTTTCCCTCCTGAAACAACGGCTTCCTTTGCCCCTTTATCAATAATTAAATCTCCCTTTATTTGAGCCATGTAGGCAATCCACATCTTCTTTGACTCAGTTCTTTTTTTAGCCGGCAAAAACAACGTTCCAATGTGCCGACGCCTAATCAACAGGTCTACAAGAACATCCTTACGGTGACCAGAAGTAACAATAGTATATATCCCCCATCGACTGGCAATCTCTGCTGCCTGGAGTTTAGTCGCCATCCCCCCTACAGTAGTCTTGCCTTGTTTTTTCCTCACCATACCCTTAATATTTTGATCAATCCGTTCAACTATCGGCACAACCGTCCTATGTCTTAAATCTGAATACAACCCATCAACATCAGATAAAATAATAAGAACCTTCGCCTCGCACGTCCCAGCCACCAAAGCAGAAAGGCGGTCATTATCACCAAAAGCGATTTCCTCTGTGGAGACAGTATCGTTCTCATTAACCACTGGCACTACCCCATGCTCCAGCAATTTCATAATAGTAGATTTTGCATTACAATAGCGAGAGCGAGTTCGCAAGTCCTCAGCAGTTAAAAGAACTTGAGCACAGACCTTTCCTTTATACAGAAACAGTCTTGCATAACGCTTCATCAATATAACCTGCCCCACCGCAGCACAGGCCTGTAAATCCGTCATCTTCTCTGGTCTATAGTCAATTCCTAAAGCCGACATTCCCCCTGCCACCGCACCTGAACTAACCAATATCACCTGCCAACCATTATCCAATAGAATTGAGATTTGGCGCACAATATTACTCATACGATGGGCATTTAAATAAGGGGCAGTAGGCTTCGCTAATAAACTACTGCCTACTTTCACTACACAACGTTTGGGCTGAATATCAGGAAGATATAAGTGATTGGAGAAATTGGGCGCTGTCATATTTGACTCTTTCAATTATCTCATCACTTGCCCCCGCTCCCTTGAGAACCGCAAGCATCTGATCATAAGGCAAGATATCCTCTGGCGTATGGGCATCGTTGTCAACAATAAGTTTGGCTCCTGTTCTTTGGGCTACCTGCAGTACCCAACCATTAGTATAACAGTGTCCCCTACGAGTGGTAATCTCCAGAAACACACCCCTCTCACGAGCCAACCTTGCATCTTCCTCACCTATAAAACCAGGATGAGCCAATATATCACAACCTGCTTCAATGGCCGCATGATTGGTCCCATCAGCAACTGGCTCAGTAAGGGTTTGGCCATGAACTATCACTAATTTTGCCCCCAACGTGCGGGCAAGAGACACCATCTTTCCAATCTTATTTGGAGGAACATGAGTAACCTCCACCCCAGGGATAACCCTTAACGGAAAATCCTTGGGCAAGTCTTCAACAAAGGAAACCAACGACTCAACTACAAATTCCAAATTAGAGGCATCACAGTGGTCAGTTATCGCAATTGCCTCAAACCCCAACGACAGATACCGTTGGCACAGCTCCGCTGGCAAAAGTTCTCCATCGCTAAATATAGAATGTATATGAAAATCAAACATAGTATGATATTATACCACAGACTTATACGCACAATAATCCCATCTCACATCCCAAATGCGAAAATAAAAACTATACACAATCTATCAGGATCCTCAAATCTGCAAGAGTCACTCTTCACCAAAATTTCAAATTCTTAACTAACCATTGTCAAATCCCAACACAACTCACTCTATACAAAATTGGAATGCTTTAACTTGAACCCTCAAATTCTACCTTTTCTATAAAAAGATGAACACCGGAGAGGGTGGGATTCGAACCCACGGTCCCCATATTGGGGACACCTGATTTCGAGTCAGGCCCGTTCAACCGGACTCCGGCACCTCTCCTAAACAACAAGGATCTAAAAGCATTTTACATTAAGAACATCTTAATTTCCAGAAAAGTAAAAATATACACCTACTATAGGCAAGGCAGTCTATGGACAACAAGTCCCCTCTCCTACAATCTATCAAGTCTCTATATCCACAGGTAATATCTCAATCTTCAGCTATAGGTTCTCGAATGATAGTGGGTATGGAGTAACTTATGGGCTAATTCACTACCCGGCTCACCCAAGAATTCCGAATACAACCTCTGTATGGCTGGGTTTTCGTGCGACATCCTCTCCTTGCTATGGAGATCGTCCTCATACAATCCCTCAGCACGTTTACTCCTCAATTCAAGGCTGAAATTAGAGGGCTGGCCACCTCCTCCAACACATCCACCGGGACATGCCATTATCTCTATGAATGTGTATGGACTCTTTCCTTCTCTTAACTCATCAAGAACCTTTCTCGCATTACCCAATTCATGGGCAACAGCGACCTTGATTTCCAATCCATTTATATTAATGGTAGCACTTTTAACACCTTCTACCCCTCGCACATCTTCAAATTCCAATTTTGGAGGTCGTTTCCCAGTAAGATAACAATAAGCGGTTCTAAGGGCTGCCTCCATTACACCTCCAGTAGCACCAAATATAGTCCCCGCACCTGTATAGTATCCCAAATCTGGATCTGCCTCCTCTTCAGGAAGATTAACAAAGTCTATCCCGGCCTCCTGAATCATTCGGGCAATCTCTCGTGTGGTCAAAACAAAATCTACGTCTCTCTGTCCAGAGTCTTTCATCTCCTCCCGCTCTTTTTCAAACTTCTTTGCCGTACAAGGCATAATAGAAACCGATACTATCTTTGAAGGATCTATTCCCCGCTTTTTCGCAAAATAAGTCTTGGCAACCGCACCAAACATCTGTTGAGGGGATTTACAAGTGGAAACATGATCCATTAAATCTGGATAATTGTCTTCCATAAACTTAATCCATCCAGGGCAACAAGAGGTTATCATTGGAAGAGTCCCACCATTTTTGACCCTATCAATTAACTCCGTTGCCTCTTCAACAATAGTAAGGTCCGCCGCAAAATTAGTATCACAAACAGCATCAAACCCCAGCCTCTTTAAGGCTGCATACATCTTTCCTGTCACAACTGTGCCCGGAGGCAACCCCAATGCCTCTGCCAATCCTACCCTCACAGAAGGGGCTTCCTGAACCACAACAAACAAATCCGGTGATTCTATAGCCCGCCAGACCTGAGCTATCTCTGAACGCTCATATATTGCCCCTACCGGACAGACCTGCAAACACTGTCCACAGTTAGTACACATCACATTTCCCAATCCTTGATCAAGCCAAGCGCTTACTCTTAGGTCTCGCCCCCTTCCAACAAAGTCTATAGCATGAGCAGTCTGTATCTCTCGACAAACCCGCACACATCGCCCACAAAGTACACACTTCCGATTGTCTCTAATCAAGGCAAGACTGGTTTCATCTATTTCTGCTTCACTTCCCTCGCTCTTGGGGAAAGGAACGGTAGATATATTTAACCTACGCGCTAATGCCAATAATTCACATTCTTGGTTCTTCACACATGATAGACAATCCTCATAGTGATCAGAGATTAATAGTTCCACTATAGTCCTTCTGGCCTCCCTTACTCTGGGCGAATTGGTTCTTATCCTCATTCCGTCCTGAATTTCTCTCTTACATGAAGGTGAAAGCCTTTTTTCTCCTTCGATCTCCACTACACACACTCTACAAGACCCACGCGGTTCAAGTCTCTCTAAAAAACATAAAGTAGGGATATCAATATTTGCCTGCTTGGCTGCCTGCAAGATCGTAGTACCTTCAGGAACCGTAACCTTTATTCCATCTATATAAGCTGTAACCATCCTCCACCTCCCAGATTAAATGTCAAACCTTTCCAGAGCTGAAACAACAGCACATAAAGCGAATTGCCCTAAGCCACAATTACAGGTATCCATCATTACTTTGTGTAACCGTTTTAATTCCGACCTATAATCCCCCTTACCTTTCCTCATCTGTCTAAACATCTCCAGTGCCTTCTTAGTGCCTATACGGCAAGGCACACAAAAACCACAACTCTCGTTGTAGAAAAACTCAAGTATGTTCTCACAAACATCTAATAAATTATCCTTAGATGAAAATACAATAACAGCCCCTGCCCCTAACATCGAACCGGCCTGTTCGAGGTGATAATAGTCAAGTTTGACATCCAAATCTGTAATAAACTTACTCGAAACACTACCAGGCAAAGCACAGAAAAAGGTATCTCCTTTTACACCTTTACCATATTCAAAAATCAACTCTCTCAACGTCACTCCCATTGGTAATTCATAAACCCCGGGTCGATTGACTGAACCAGATAATGCAAATAACTTTATCCCCGGAGACTCAGGGGAGCCAATCTTAGAATACCAATCACCACCACGCATTACAATCAACGGTACATTTGCC
>JAMOOT010000011.1 GCA_027065215.1 Candidatus Omnitrophota bacterium
AGCTATCTGAGGTGGAGATTTCCCCTCAGCATTCATAAGCACCATAAGCGCTTTTTCTGAATCTTTTGATGATGCCTGCCGACGAAAATTTTCCAGTTCCTTTCGTTGATTATCTGATAATTGCACCTTGATCATATCTTCCTCCAAAAGATTTTGGATTAGGATATCATCTTTTAAAATACTATTCAAGCTTTATTATAAATATTTACGCATTTCTGTTTATAATAAACTATATGTACATTCAACTCTTGAATATAAAAGCCCTGAGGAATTTGAACAAGAATATTATAAATTGCATTATAAGAAAGCGGCTTAAAATATAAAGTTACTTTTTCTTCAGGGAACCCTTAAAAAAGTTAAGCGAAGGAGCCTTGACAACCGAAGGCGTGTCTTTTTCTGATCTGGTATACTTGAATATAAGATTGGGTAATTGAAGATGTTACTTTTTCTTCAGTGTAACCCCAAAGCCAGGATCTCCTGGTCACCAGATCAGAAAAAGATTGTCAAGGTCCGAAGCGAAAAAAAAGTAAATTATATAAAGTTAACATGATTAACTCTATCTTAATTTCTTAAAAATTTGTCTTGACTTTTGGGGGGCATTACAAATTCCTGGCTAAACGAAAATCTGATTTTAGATGGCCTATTATTGGTTCTATTGCCGCCCTTCGTCTAAATCTTTTACGCATCTTTGTTTTTTGGTATCGTGTAGCTCCTTTTTTAGGACTTTTTGGAATAACAATCTTTGTTGTGCCTACTTTGCTTTTGCCTTTAAATCCCCTATCACAAATGGCCACCTCTGGTCTTTTTCCTACTATCTCCTCTGTTTGAGACAATACTTTTGGCAACGTATGGCCATCATATTGATTTCTTTCAAAATTTACTACAGCAACTATTACTCCACTATTTCTTGTCATTGCTATAGCTGCCTTTGAGCCAAATTCATATTTCTTATGTTCTTTACCTTTGCTTATGCAATAGACTCCTGGTTCATGAAGACTGTAAATTTTATTTTTGTCTTTTTCTTTTGAGAATGCACTTTTTCAAAGAGTTCTATTTGTTTTGCATAGTTGGGATAAATATCTTTTGGCAATTTACGCTTAATTTCTCTAATCAATATCCCTGCTATAGTCTTAATCCTTTTTCTCGATTTTTTAATTTTTTTCTTATCTTTTGACCTCTTGTTAAACCTTATTTTTTTAACAACTCAGGTAGTTCTCTTGTAAAACTTTTACGTAAAACTAATCCTTCTTCTTTAGCTATTTTTCTACATCTGGAAATAATTTTACACATTAACTTTGTATCTGTCGGAAATGTAATATTTTTCTCCTGAACTGTAGTGTCTACTACTACCTCCTTCTCTAAAATTTTATCTCCATGTAATTTAACAAATAATTCAAAAATTTTCTTTACACCATCTTCTCCTATACGTTTGCGAAAATGTGTAAGCTCTGATGAAGCACATGGAGGATCCCATCTAAATCTGCTTTCGCCACAAAAAGTTTGAAAGTAATGATTCTGTGTCCACATTTGCACTACTTTGGCATCACTCAAATTATGCATCTGTTTTAATATTAAAAGTCCAACCATCAATCTAGTAGATTTAGATGGCCGTCCATGATTACTATATTTATTTGCAAATGCTTTATCAAATTCTTCCCATGGAATTTTTTTAGATAAAATTACCAATGGATGTTTAGGATTAATTTGATCTAATAGATCAGTACATAACAAACTAGGTGTTCTATATTTTGGCGAACGCGTTTGCATATAACTCACCTATCATTTTTTAAATTTTTCGACCACTTTTTTACAGATTTTTAGCCTTTTCTGGTAGATTATATTACATTAATTAAACCGAGTTATCAAGTATTTTCAATGAATTATATAATTTTTAAGCATAGACTTTATTATCTTCAGTTCTATAAAAATAAACAATGCGAATATATTCATAGCCTTTGACCTTGGAAATTTTAAGAAACATACTCCCTCTCTTAGTTAGACTGCAGAAGTATACTAATAAATCTTCTATTATCCGTCAATAAAAAAATATTAATATTAGCAAAGTTAGGACTACAAAATTTTTTAACAAAAAATATATCTAACTGATATGCCTAAACTTTTATAAAAAACTACCCCAAATTCCACTAATCTCCTACTCTAACTGTCAAAGTCGGGTTTATGTCGCAAAATTGATTTGGTCAGTGGGCAGGATGCAGCCCTCTGTTAGGGCTGGAATTCTGCTCCTATTCAATAAAGAATTCAACAGGTCCGATGGTTATATTTGCCAGAGAGGTTCCATCGCTGAGCCTTGCACCGTCCAGAAACTCTATGGTGAAGCTATAATGGCCGCCTTTGTGGAGACCAAATGTCACACCTTGAATGGTGACAGGGCGCACAGGCATTTTCAATGTCCTGCCCTCATCCCCCATTTCAAGGGAAACGAGAGACTCTTCTTCCCCTGAAATCCTGTGCATGACCACCATGTCATCTTCAGGGATGAAGAGCTTCACCCAGAGCGTACCGCCCTCACTATAAAGGGTGACGACCTTGCCTGAAACAAGACTTTCCAGCTGTATTTTACTATGCCATTTAATAGATTCAAGGTCAATGGGAGAGACAAAGGTAATGCTGAACACTGGAGTTGTGGTGGAAAATCTCTGGCCTTTGAAGGGCACAACGTTGAGAATAGGTCCACCCACTTCAGGCTGCTCCATCCAAAATGTCAGCTCTACAATGGGTCCTACTAACGACTCTGCATCAAATCTCCCAGTCCTGAAAAAAGCTGCATATACCTTGTACTCTCCTCTAGGCTCTACACCTGTAAATACGTATGAAAAAAATTTCGTCATGGGCACGAACTCAGGCACCCACCCAGTGACGCAAGGAGTAGGTGAACTGGTAAAGCTAGGCCAGAAATAGAGGTTGTTGATTCCAGGTAATTTAAATGCAATATAAACATCCACAGCTTCAGTGGATTGATCTGAATTGCCTATTGAGAAAATGGCCTCATCTCCCTTCCAAAAAGAACGTTTATTAATATTCAATATAAGTTCTCCTTGAGAAATCGAAGGAACAAGGCAATAAATCATTATAATAATTGTTATATAACCAATGTACCTCATTTTTTTATTCTCCCTTCATCTTCCATTTAAAGAAGCCGCCTTCCCACAGTAATGAGAAGGCGGCTTTTTATCTAATTTATTAACTGACCATCATAAATAACATCCTTATTCACACAATACCTGCCAGATAACCTGCTTGCCAATCTCGGTCCACATCTCCACATCAACCAGGCCGTCTCCATTTCCATCAACAACACCCTTGAAGTAAATTCCGTGGGCATCTCTATTCTCTTTATACTCACCCAGTTCACTTCCAGCAAATGGCCTGATAGTATAATCAGGCTTCCAGCAGGAAGAGCCATTGGTCAAATTAATTACTCCTGTGGACCGATCAATAGTGTATTGCACGCCTACATCATTAAGGAGATCAAGAAGCCCCTCGGGTGATCCTACTGCCGGTGCCACAGACTGTAAGCTTCCATCCTTATACACGATCTGCACACACCCATCTGCCGTGGTAAATGTATCAATGGTCTTGGTGCCAAAAGGACCTGCACTCCATCCAAATATACCTGCATATCTATTATGGGATGTATCCGTTACAATAATCATTCCCTTATCAGGCTGGAATTCGGTAGTCAACCCTGCATTCGTAAAGGCATCCTTTATACCCCCTGGATCCGCTGCCATGGGCGCTATCTCTATAGTCGTTCCATCTCTAAGGACAAACCGGGCACAAAGCCCACCCTTCAAGACCTCAAACTTTACCTTGTCTGGTGCCTGAGAGGCTGTTCCTGTACTGGTTACTACTATCGGGTATTCTGTCCCAGCTATGTTCACAGCCAGGATGCCTGAACTCTTATCTGGTTTAACAGTTACAGCAATATCTGGGAGGATTTCCTTTAATGCATTTTCTATTGGAGTAGATATGCTCTCTGGATTTACAACACTACCCACTACCGTGCTGATCACTGGATAAAGTTCTGACTGCGCCACCACTGCATAAGTGGAAAGTATATCGGTATCAAAGGTGACTTTGTTATCCGTAGCCTCATTGACCGTGACCTCTTGCCATTGCACTGTATCGGGATCAAGGACAAGCACCTTGAGGTCTTGATTTGTAAGGTCTGCAGGTATCTTTTCACCATCATATGGAATAACAAGGGTTGCTGGCTTGCTGAGTTTATATCCATCTGGGCACACAGTGAGGGCATCTACCAGGGTATATTGCTCTGGAAGAGGTGGAATACTCAGTGCAGCAAAGGAGCTGAATCTAGCTATTGGGATCTCTGGTTTGGAGAACTGGATGACAACAGGGCTATCTGTGGTAACTTCAATCGCCCCTTCAGGGATGTTCAGCTTTGCCCCCTCAGCCCAGCTTACCACACCGTGTATGCTTGCACCAGGTTGAAGCACCAGCTTTGATCCACTCTCTGTTACAACACTTACCTCAACATCCGTGCCAGAGATATTTACTTCGGCATCGGCTGCGACCTTTACATTCTCAAGTTTTGCACCCTTGCCTATTGTAATGGTGCCCTCAAGATTTCCACCTTTCACTACGGCATTTTCGGCAATAGTCACGTCCTTTATAACACCCTTGTTCTCAATAGTGCCTTCAATTTTTCCGCCCTGTACTACAGCATTTTCAGCAACTCTAACATCCTTTAACGTACCTTCATTTTCTATTGTCCCGGCTACAGTTCCGCCTTCAATGGTTCCCTTGTTTTTACTGTTCTGGATGGTGCCGCTATTCTTAATGGTACCTTCATTGGTTACATTAGAGATAGTTGAGCCTGCAGGAACAGTTGCAGTTGTATACGGTGGAACAGTTCCACCACTATTTACACTAGCACCGCCGCCGCCAGCAGCACCACCGCCACCGCTAGGGCCACCACCCTCCCGTGGGCAGAAAAGATTCTTAATGGCGTCAGCTGTCAACTTTACCTTTCCATAGAGCATGGTAGCATTTGTCAAATTTTGACCATAAACATTGGTTAAAGAACCAGTGCTTGTAAAAGGTTCAGGGGTGCCGTTCTTATAACAGGCTAGAGGCACATTTGTAAGCAACCAGAACTTATAGGTACCACTCAAGACAACGTCTCCCCCAGGAACCTCACAAAAATCAACATCAGGCCTATTTTTTTGCACGGCATTGCGGACCTTTTGAATCAAATTACTAGGATCAAAGGTTACGGTATTTCCCTGGGTGGTAACCGGACCATTCTGTTGGAAGTTTTGTAAACTTCCGCTTATCCAGGTGCCTCCGGCCGTTCTGGCCTTATAATAAACATGGGCACCTTTTGGGATAGTTACTGAAACTTCTCCGTTTTCTTTCTTTACCTGTACGTTATCTAGAATAGCCTTTAAGTAACGGATATTCTTTCCTGCTAGGTCATTCTCATTTTTATCAGGTTTAGTCCAGGGTATTTGGTCACTATCGTCAACAATATCGTCAACAATAACAGCACCTATCTGATGAGTCTTATTGTAACCCTCAGGAATTTCATCACTCTTTACAGTAATTGTAAGCTTTAGATTATCTTCTGAAACTACAATGGGCTCACCGCTGTTTATGGTGCCATTACAGTCAACGGAATAAGGGACTCCAGATATGGAAACTGAACTATTAGTTGCCCCAAACCCTGCACCAATACCATCTAGAGGGACAGTAGTTGGACTACCAGGAGCATTGGTAGGAATGGAAATATCTGCAGCCTTGTTGGTTCCGACAGTCGTTGGCTTGAAGACCACTTCAAAAGTACAGTTACCACCTTGAGCAACAGTCTGGTTGGAACACTTATCGTTTTGAATAAAAAATTCAGCAGCATTCACTCCGTCTAACGCGATTGAACCAATATTTAGAGCTTCATTCCCGGTGTTTATAATAGTAAAGGACTGAGTTTTGGAGTCTCCCACGGGAACCGGGCCAAAGTTATGAAAGGACGGTGTAACCGATATTCCTGGGGCGAGTATGGTTATTTTCCCTGATTCCAAAGTAAAATTACCGGATACATCATTTCCCTTATCATCAATCGGCTCATTTCCTTCGGTCCATGATATCGTTATAGGATAATCTCCAATAGTTACACCATCAGCTATCTTAAATGTATAGCGGATTAAAGGACGATCTTCAGCTGTAGTTGACAAAGCTACTAAGTCAGTAAAATCCTGATATACTACCTTATGGGTGCCGTCTGCTGCCGTGGATACCTCATCCGGCAAAGGGGAGACATCGGTGTTATAAAGCACCGTGCAATTCTGCAGAGTCAGGGCATTTGGATCAAAGGTAATTGTCCAGCCCATTACTTGCAGGTTCTGATCCAATGTCACATGGGCTTCCACAGTCACTTGACCTCCAGGTACACCAGTCGCGTTTGTTAACCAAAGCTTGTTTTCCGCATAAGCACCTTGGGCAACTATAAAAAGACCCAAAATAAATGTTACAAAAATTAACACTTTTCGATAATTTTTCATTTACAACCTCCTTCTTTGTAGGTTATTTTAAACTATTAATTTGATTTTTTATCGTATCCTCATTTTCCCCTGCTGGCAACTTATCCCTATAATCTACTGGGGTGGTAGGAACTACAGGGCTAACATTAAATAGTCCTCTTAATAAATAAAGGCGATCTAAGTAATTATATTCGCCACTATGGTCCACATCCAGAATTTGCGTTTTAAGTGATGTTATTCGATTTTTTATCGTATCCTCATTTTCCCCTACTGGCAACTTATCCCTATAATCTACTGGGGTGGTAGGAACTACAGGGCTAACATTAAATAGTCCTCTTAATAAATAAAGGCGGTCTAAGTAATTATATTCGCCACTATGGTCCACATCCAACACTTTAGCGCTTTCTACCTCAAATCCCACCACCTGTCCAGTCTTACCATCAGTATTCTTGAGCTTTAGATAGTATGTTCCGGGGGCAAGGTCCTGGGGCACAGTAAAAGAGACGTGCTTTTCGTCTCCTACAATAACAAAAACATCCGTCACCCTGGCCTTTAGGTTTGTCATTTCGGGATCTGTATAAAAATAAATCTGGAGGCCCTGTTTGAGATTTAAACCGGATAAAGTTACACTGTCTCCCGGCGTTGGAGGTTTTGGCGTCCAATCATCAGCCACGGGAGCAGTTACAATATAAAATGGGCCTAAGTGGGAAGTCTTTCCGTAAAAAGGTGATACTGTAAGGACCGGTCGGATATGAAAATACCAGGTGCCGTCAGGAAGCGGACTGCTGGTTACAGTGTTGGCATTAGAATCTAACTTTTTCTTCACAGGCGTTGTATCTGGATCATTACTCCACTCATAAGCAAAACCAGCTAAATTATTTATCCCTGATGCATCCCAGGTAACCGTGATTTCGTTATTATTGGACCTCTCACCAAGTTGATGGCTGGTGGAAGTCAAATTGGTAACCTGATCCGCGGCCAGCGATGGACTGATTACTATTATATTAAGACATATTAATGCCACGCCTATTAAATAAGACTTTATCAAGAATCTGATCATTATTTACCTCCCCCGCAATTAATCCTATAGGTTCCACTTTTATTGACACGTGCCGGATCCGGCGCCCCATAACTAAAGACGTTAAATTTACTCATTTTATTAGACCAGACCACGGCCTGTAGATAATAGGAGGTTCCGGCGGGAAGAACAAATGTATGGCTAATCTCATCTCCTGCCGGCTTTTCTCCATAGCCGGTGTAAAAGGATTTACTATTATCCAGGACAACGATATCCACCCAGTCGGATCCTGAAACCCCTTTGACATCTACAGTAATAGCTAACATGTTGCTTAGATCAATTGGATCTAAGACAATCGTTGTATCTCCATTCACATTATTCTGCTCCTTCTCTCTATAAGCCACCTGGTTGTCTCCCTGGTAAAGGGTAGCCAGGGCAGTGTAGTTTCCTGAAGGGGCCTGAAAGGTGCTGTTATAGATCTGAGTGCCATTCTGGCCAGAGATATCGTGAATCTCCTGATCGTAAAAGTCTCCTCCGCTCAAGGCCAAAATCAATTCGTATTCCGATGAATCCAGATTTTGTAGGTCAATCTGAACGGTTACATCGAAAGTCCGAGTATAGAAAAAATCCTTACTGGCCGTTCCTCCTTCAGGCACATTTATTCCCTCTGCTGCCCTCTGAGCCTTGTGGTTCCTGGGCCAACAGGTCAGTGTATAGTTCCCGGCCGGGACCTGCATCAGGTAATGGGCCTCACCCCTGGCGTCGGCTACAACCGAGCTGATCCGCCTCACTCCATGCTTCACGGCAATAATGGAAGCCCGCTCACCGGGATTAAGCCCGCTGATATCGCCGGCGATCTCGCCAAGAGTAAGAGAAGAGAGGTCAAAATTCTTACCACTCACATCTGAAGAGAGATCAATCTTATCTGCATTTTCTGGCTTGAAGCCCAGACCATCCTCCTTCCAGTAAACACTCAAATCACGGCCAGGGAGGTGGATACCGAGACGGTAGTCAGAGGCCGCAGGCAGCTTGGACAACTGGTAATTTATTTCATCAAGATCAGTTACATCAAGGCTTATGGCCCGTCTAAAAGTAGCATTATTGCTCCAAACAAAGACCTCGAGTCTATCCTCTCCAAGATTGGAGAGACCACTGATAGTCCCATTCAAGCTGTAAAGGGTCTGGACCGGGAGAATGAAAGATATGGACCTATGTTGAACCATATCAACCATTACGGCCTGGTCAGAGCCACTCTGGGCTACTTGACCCTCACCAACATAAAAATAGGTGCCATCAGGGGCATCTACTGAGATCTGGTAAGAGCCAGGCGGCAACTTCAGAGTGCGAGTGAAATTACCGCTAGCCTCTGCCTGGGTGGGAACAAAGCTCAAAGACTGATCAACCTCATCACTCAATGCCCTAAGACTATACAGCTCACCTGCCTTTAGTCCGCCAGTAATAGTGAAGGTCAATTTATAACGACGGAAATCTTGCAAATTAAAATCTATATTTGGGGTCTTGTGACCGGCAGTAACAGAGACCTTGGTGGCCGCACTGGGATCAGGGGTGTATGTTCCTCCATTGTAATAGGCCGGTGTATTTTCATCGCCCAGAAATATGACCACCAGATAGTCATCAGCCGGGATAAGGTCAGTTATCTCATAGGTGCCGTTATCATTGACATCGCCGATTCCAAAGCCGCCCTTGATATCTGAATAGGCCCAGACCTCGGAATAAGCCAGGCCTTCTGGTATGTTTGAAACCGTGCCTGAAATTGTCCCAAACTCACTCTGCTCAGGAAAGGTGATGTTTAAATTCTCGTAGCTCAGATGGTCTTCATCAACTGTAAGGCATCGCTTTCCCTGATCATCTTCATAATATTTAATCTGCCCGTCTTTGATGGCGGCCAGATAATAGCTGCCGCAGGGGACTTTGAAGGAAAAATCGGTCTGGTTGGCTGTATTAAGGGTCGTGCTACGGACGGCCTCCAGGGTATCACAATCCCATAGGCCGACCATTACCTCACCGGCAGCATTTACCAGAGAACCCGATATCGAGCCCTTAGGGGTAAGGACAAAGTCGACACTCTTCGTCTCCCCATCACCAATAGTGACTTCTTTATGACCTTGTTCATAACAACAAAGATCTGCCGTGGCATTGTAATTTCCAGGGACAACCTGGAGCTGATAACGACCGTCGTCACCAGTGACGGCCTGATAGCCACCAGCTTTAACCACTACCCCGGAAAGGGGTTCTTCTGTCTCACTATCGGTCACTAGGCCCTGAATAGTTGCCGAAGGAACAAGTTTAAAATCTTGGGTCACAAGGCCGGCCCAGTCAACTTGTACTGTTGCTGTCCCTAATTTATAGCCCTGCTTGGTTACATTGAGACGCCAGTCACCAGCAGGGAGATAGAGGACATAGATACCGTTCTGGTCGCTCTGGGCATTATAGTCCTCTCCTGCAGACACGGTCGCCCCGGGTAAGACGATCCCCAAATCGGCATCCTTGATCACTCCTGTGACCTTGCCATAAGCATTAAGGACAAAGTCATGTTTTGTCTGCCCACCATCAGGAATCGTCACCTGGACCTCATTCTCTTGATAGTTTTCCTTTTGAGCCTTTACCGTATAATCGCCTGCCGGGGCCTCAATACTATAGGAGCCGTCCTCGGCACTATATGCCTCGTATGAGGTGCCCTCAAGAAAGATATGCACTCCCTGCAGCAATGTCCCGTTTCCATCTGTGACCTTGCCGGAAAGGAACCCTGGAGAAGGAATATATGTGAGGATGATATCCTTAGTCAGCTCTTGGCCTTCGGCCAAGGTGATATTTTCCTCAAAGGGTTGATATTTTGCCTTTTCAGCCCGCAAGGTATACGTCCCAGGGAGCAGACCTTCAAGGCAATAGTTGCCATTATTGTCAGTAAGCGCTTCATAGCTCGTGTCCTTGAGAAATACCTTTGCGCCGGAGATTGGCTTTACATTATCTTCATCTTCTTGGGTCACTTTGCCGCAGACCCTGGCTGGAGTTATAGGCTGGAGGCTAAAATCCTGTGTGGTCACCTGATTTTGTTTGACTACAACATTTACAGCCTTATCTTGATGATAGCCAGTTTTTGCGGCTTCAACCGTATAGGTCCCTACGGGTAGAGAAAACCGATAATTCCCCTTATCATCAGTCTGGGTGACCCTCTGTAGCTCTGAGACAGTTACTGTAACCCCAGACAATGGCTCAGCGGTCTTGGCATCGGTCACCTGGCCCTCAAGGTTCCCCATGGGCTGTTTGGCCGTGAGGGTAAAGTCTATTTCCTCAAGGAATGGGACTCCATCTGTCAACCTGAGGACATCCGCTTCTTCTGGTTTGTCCTTGCCTTGATAACACTGCTCAAAATAGTCCTGCCCAGGGGAGACACAGACCTTATATGTCCCAAGCGGAATGGGATCACCAGAATTGGTGTAATCCAGCTCATAGAGTCCTTCATCGTTCGTATAAGAACTGGCCACCCACTTCATGGTCTGGGCATCATAAAGGAGGACAAAGACATTCCCTATCCCCCTACCCCCGGTGTCTTTAACATGACCCCTGATATATGTCTGGGCATGGACACTCCCAGCCATTCCTAAAAATCCTATAAGGATCAGGAGCACAACCATTCGAATCCTGGTATGTAACATTTTATATCCCCCTTTCAAAACTTTTTTTCATAATTAGAATTCACTACATCTGCATGCAATATCTTTTTATCTTCCCCTTTTAAAACTCTATCATCCCCCAACAATAGTCCTGGAGCTGATCCAGCGGTCGGGCTCCGGAAGGGGCAATCAAATAGTAGAAATGGCCGCTTTCCGGGGCCTGACTTAAAATTATCTCTTTGTTTATGCCAGAAGAGACCTCAGAGAGAAATGGACGGATACCCTCAGCCAGGGGCTGCAGTTTGCCATCAGGGCTGACAATCCACCACTCTCCCTGGGATTCAACCGCCAGATAGAGATCTATTGAACCATCTTTATAACAAGGCAGGGCCAAAGATACTTTAAGATCCCTCCCCAGCCTGGATATGGAGACCGGCTGGACCAAGGGATCAGGCCGTATCCCGGAAACTACCCCACCTGAAATACCCTTTGGAATTTCATCTACAGCCATATCAAAATATAAAAGCTGACCGGAAAACGATCCTTCAAGGGATTCTCCCTCAGGGACCACAAGATAATAGAAGACATACTTTCCCACGGGTAAAACACTTACAGGATAGGATGTCACATCAAGATTCAGATTATCACACATACCTGACCTGAATGGGACGAGATCAGTCACCAGATTGGAATTTTCATCAAAGAGGATCAGTAACGGACATCCTCCTTGCTTCGGGGTATAGGTCACTCCCAGATAGATATCGACTGGCTGCCCATAGCACGGAGCGGAAAGGCTGAGGGAAAATTGACCCTGGAACCAGTTAGCGGCAATGGGCTGATATATTGGATCTGGATCATCCATCGTCTGCTCGTCAATGGCCGTCACCGCCAGGTTTTTGTTCTTAAGACACGGGACCACCCCCACCCGGAGATCAATCCTGGTCCCAGCTGCATCCTGGATTTCCAGCTTCTCCCAACCCTGGGACACGGCCTCTATGGTCAACTGGTCTCCCTCTATGTATGCCCTTACAGTCAACGGATTTGGAGAACCGACAATAGTGTAAGGCGGGGTACCACCCACTATTTTGACTACTCGTTCATTTCCCTCTGGGATAAAGACCTCTGACTCCGATAAATCAAAGCCCAGGGGCTGACCGGAAGTCACTGTCCTGGAAAATACTTTTTCAGTTGAATGGCCCACACTATCCTGGGCATAGATATGAATGACATACAGGCCTGGATAGAGGACAGTGACCATGGTCAGGGAATGACCATCAGCCGAAAGTTCTCGGTTAAAGACGGGTTGAGGGCTCACAGGATTACCGTCCTTATCGGTGATCTCTGCCCGGCAATTTTCTTCATCCAGCAGGCCGTCGTCTCTAATCTTGACCCAGACCTGATTACCGCTGACCTCAACCCCTACTTCAGGGGCTCTGGTATCTTCCACCACCTCGACCTTGACCTCTCGGCCAGAAGACTCGTTTCCACTCTTATCAAAGGCAGTCACCTTAAACCAATAGGTATCTCCTAAGGATAATGAACCAATCTTATAACCCAAATTTTCTGGTGAAAGCTCGGCAATTTCCAGATAGTCAGCATCCCCCTGGCGCTGGTAGATCCGATATCCAGCCAGATCAGCACTGGGAGAGGGCTCCCAGGAGAGCTTAACCTCCTGGCCCTCAAGGCGGGCCGTCACGCGTCCACAATCTATTGGTGGAATCTTGTCATCTATGGCTACATCAAGGCTGATCCTTCTGTGGTCTGTAGCCTGATTTTCATCAGTAATGGTCAGGGTTATCTGATATGTCCCTTCCATAGCCGGGGCAATCCAGGATGTCTCAATAACACCAGGATAAGGGGGACTTAGCTCTCCGGACTGGGGATTAAAGCCGCCAGCGCCGGCCGAGAAGGAATAACTGAGAATATCATTGTCAGGATCCTTGACATGAAAACTGAGATGTACTGACTCTCCAGGAGCGACCTGAAGGGGACTGGCCTCCCATGAGAGGATCTCCGGTGCCTGATTCATGGCCACCACACGTAGGTTGATGTTGGTAATAGACGGCTGCCAGGACGACCCACTCCAGATGGCCTGGATCTCATCCCCGGTAACAGGGTCCACAGGGATTGTGTCATACTCAAGACCCCTATCCTTATCCCAGAAACGGAAACTCAGTTTTTCCCCCTCGACCGGCCCTTCTACAAAAGTGGTATTTGGATCATCTCCATAGACCTTGATCCAGAATTGATTTGGGAAATAGAGCCCAAGACTTGGATCCCCGACCACACCAACTCCACAAACACGACCTTCAGAATCATAAGCGGCCACTTCGTCTCCCAGGCCGATGTCTATTCCTGCCCCTATAATCACACCTTGAAACACGTGTATCACTGGAGTCGCTTGTCTATTGGAGAAATGGACAG
Organism: Candidatus Omnitrophota bacterium; assembly: GCA_027065215.1. Lineage (GTDB taxonomy): Bacteria > Omnitrophota > Gorgyraeia > S143-82 > S143-82 > S143-82. The sequence goes on from JAMOOT010000011.1 coordinate 13,596, forward strand.
GCTCCATGGCAAACTGACCTTCCCACGCCATAACGCAACTTTCAGGGACCTGAACCCATATAACCGTGATCACCAATAGTACCGGCAATAACCACCACTGGGTGTGCTTCCTCTTGAAGCTCATCTAATCTCCCCTAACATGACATGAAAAATTTATTTAGATTTAGTTTAGCCCGACACTCGCATAGCTCGCTAAATCCATTCACTCAATAAAAAAACATCTCATCATAAAATTCAGTTGCTTCATAATATACTGAATATAATCGATTACAAAAGACCTTAATCTTATAGGGAGTGACCCTTTAGGTCACCCCCTATAACTTGTTTACTCTACTACGGTGTTGGCACCGGCCAGGTAGTCTGAGCCCCTGTATGGATAATGACCATTGATGGATCTGTAGCCTTCAAAAGGTCTCCAGAGCCCGCATCGTCCTGGCTCCGATAGCCACCATCGGTCAGGGTCATTACATAGTCAACATCAGCATTTAGGATATCTGCAACTGATTGATTGGTCCAGTTGTAGAGGATGTACCAGCCGTTGTTCTGACCAGCAGGGCTGAGAGTAAAGGAATCTGTATCCCCAAGAGGCTCTCCGAAGAAATAGTATTTCTCTGAACTTTCATGAATACAGGCAAAGCCCTCAGAACTCCACTCATGGCCAACAAGATAGGCGTGTCCACCGACTAAGGCCTTGAGGTCACCCTGGCCTCCATAATTATAGTGGATGCCCTTGTCATCGGCACCGAGCATCTCCGTTCCCCATCTCAAATCTCCAGAATATGGAACTCCGTCTCTCATGATAATTTCTGCATCAGAGAGATTATTGTCAACCGGCACCTCTGGCCAGTTCTTAGGCACTAGAGAGGGGATGCTGTCGCTATCCCGGTAGTAAACCTTCTTGACCGGCACAGCTATCATAGACCACTGACCCCTTTCAAACGAGGCAGTCTGAATTGGGGCCTCTTGTGTCATGGCCAGATTGATATCGTGGCTGTAAGCCTTTCCCTCATCTTTATTATACACAGCATTAAAGTTGATGTAGAAATCGGCATCAGCCGAGGCCACGCCTGTCACTGGAACCATCCTGAAACCTTCAGCCGTCTGTCGAGTGACTGTAAGCACAACAGGGTCTCCAGCACTGACATTGTTGATCACATGAAGGAGATAGTGCCCATTCTCATCCGTATATGCCCGTGCCACAGGAGAAGAACCCCATGGGCCCCAATAGTAAGGCACATAGCCGATAACCTTCTCTCCAAGTAAGATCTGTCCAGTTGTCGGGTTGAAGGTGACCGCCTTGGCCTCCCACTCATCCGGTTCCAGTTCAGCAGACGAACTTATGTCCACCGGCACACCTTTTGCGAACTTGAGATAGAACGTAGTAGACTGGTGCCGCTCAAAGGCCCTATCAAAGAGACCCTCATAATCCTCCCAGTGATAGCTCAGGCCATTATAATTGATAAAGACCGAACCAGTACCGTGTTTTTTCATCACCCAGGCAGTGACTGCCGCTCGAGAAACGATATTCTCGTTATCGGTTACCTGACCAGTAATATCCATTACATATATATGCCCGTTATTTATCTCAGAGATAGGGGCCCAGAAATCGGCAAAAAATCCTCCTGTAACTGGCAGACCAAGCCTAGCATAAGAGAGGCCATTTTGTTCCTTCAGGGTAATACTATAGGTGACAGACTCCCCATTTCCTGGCACAGCCAAGGCATTTTGGGCCAATTGGATTACCAGTTCCCCACAGCAAGAACCAGAATTTACATAGGTTGCCCCACTCAGATCTACATTCATACCTTCAAAATCATCTGCTGGTGAGCGATTTGATGATAAGAAGGTGGCGTCATTATACCAGTTCGATTCCCTCCAGTTAGACCCGCTCGCACTATAGGGCAGATCAAGCCAGACATGAAGCTGGTTGTTCACTGGATCATACCAAGCATTTAGGCCGGGATTCTTAGGCTCAAAGGTCTGATAAGCCATATATTGACCGTCAATAGACTGCCCATTCAGGCTCAAGCCGCTGTTTGAAATATTAATAGCGGCCATGGTATTCTTATCGGCAAAACCGCTCGGCTCAACCTCTATGACCAGGTGATGACCATCATCACTCAGTTTCGTACTAGTTACATTCCAGGTATAAGGACGGCCATAGATGTCCTCGGTTGAGACCTCTATTGTGGAGTTGGGATCTAAAGAACCTTCAAAGACCTCTTCACACCCAGAGTAGAGGACAAAGCGGTCTATCATTCCGTCATTGTTAGTGTCCAAGGAGAAGGTGTCTACATAAGGTCCACTCTCTTCACAGGGCTCCAGTTCGACTGAAGAGGTATCTTTATTTTGAACTGTAAGGCCAAATATCCCGGCTGGATAAGTGGCGACAACTCCAGGATCGGCAAAGGCTACTGTTCCTCCAGCCGTGCAGTCAAAGCACTCATCAGAGGATTTAGGCATCAGAAAGACAGTGGTCTGTCCCGCCCACTCGTTGGTCCACATACCGGCAATTTTGAACTCCGTATCCTGACCCAGGGTAAGGACAAAGTCTGACGGGTCTATTGTCGCAGGATCAACAGCACCATCTATAACCACCCTAATTTCACACCCACTAAATTCGGCCTTGGAGATCTTGGGTGGATACAGGTTGTAACGATTTTCCCTGCAAGTGCTCAAGTTTCCATCATAACCAAAGAGGTCCAGGTCAAGGGCATTACCTGAAAGATCTGTCAGGTTACCAAGACTGCTGACTTTCAGATCAAAACAAGGCGTTCTGTGCAAGTCATCAAAATAACCTGACTCACCCACCGTTACCCAGAGGGTATGGTCATTTATCAAAGTGGCATTAGTTATATTCCATTCATATGGACGATCCCAGATTCCTGAAAGCTGCTCGGTAGAGATATTCATATTGATACCATTGACCGTAGCATTTGATTCGGGAACAGCAAAGCCCCCACTATAATAAATGGCAAAGTGGTCTATCTGGTTGTCATTGTCGGTGTCAAATGCCCCAATCTGCACATCTGGCGGCGGGCCAACAACGGTTCTGCAGGTACCGTTACATCCTTCACAGGCAACAACATTCCCTTCTCCGTCGCTGGACTCTATTACATCTTTACCAGAGAGGCAGATAGAGCCTGTGTCACCCATTTCCCACTCATAGTTGATTACATGAAGGGTGACCGAGTACTCTCCCCAATTGTTGATATCCTCAATTTTTATTTCCTCATTAGTGTGAGGTTTGGGAATCTTCCTTCCATCAGGCATCTGGAGGCAAAAATCAGTGTTGTCAACCGTAGCCATATTTAAGGGTTTGTTAAATATTACCTTGATGCGCTGGGTATCAATCGCATAGGCCTTTACGATATAAATACCCGGCGGTTCCACAACCACCCTCTTCGCATCACTCCAGGGAGTAGGGGCATCGGTAGTTGAATTATCCACGGCACGCTGGCAAAATTTTATCCTTACCTTTGGCCAATATTTAGCCGGGCAGTCATTGGGATAGATGTGATCCACGATCCAGGCAGTGGTGCCGTTGGCATTCAGATCTCCCTTACTGTCACCGTCAAAGTCCCACTCATAGGTGGTACTGAGGTCAAAGTCTGTCTGTTCCCGGGCACCGGAATATTCCTTATCGGGTTTCCCATCACCATCAGTATCCACCTTGGCGCCCACGTAGCGGACCAGGAGATAGACATGATCGCTCTTAAAGGTCGCGTTAAAACCCTCGTCCTGGTTCTGGCCATTTATAAGATCAAGATCTGGCTCCTCTAGGTCAAAATCCAGAGTGGTAGTCACACTCGCGGTACCATTCTCATCGGTCTGTGCCGGAACCGTCTGTAATGCTTTATCACCCATCATAAAGACAAACTGAAGTTCCTGATTGGAGATTGGCTTGCCGTCCTCATCGGTCAAGCGGGCTGAAAGACTAACCTCATCTCCCAGGCAGCCAGAGGTCTCGCCGATATAGTCAACAGTCACATTCCCAATCTCAGTAAAGTTCACGGGAACGACCCTCTGGAGGCTCAAAATGGCCCATTCGGTGCAGAGAATATCATTTCCCCAGTTACAACCGGACCAGTAATATTGATCGTTGCCATCAAAATCAATGGAATTCTTTTCCTCACAGATGGCCTGAGCAAATTCCTGATACCAATCATGGCCGTCAACCGTTTTAAAACCAAGGGCACCAAAACCCTTGACCATATTAAAGATGGCGTGATAGTTGCTGGCCCCTCCATTAGACCGCCAGCCTGGCTCATCATTAGGGTCGTTCCAGTGACGGGCAATGTAGTCCACAGCCGCCTTTACCCTGGGGCTGGTCATGTCATCTCCAACGAGATACATCTCATAGAGGAGATGGCCTGTCTTTAGGATGTTGACCCAATAATTTGGGCTGTCATAACCCGAACCCCCGTCATTGGCGTCGCCATTAACATCGTTCTGGATGTAATCGATCCAGATATTCAGTTCATCCAAGACAAACTGGGGAATGGTTACGCTGAAGCCGTAGATTGGGGTCTGGGCAAAACCAAGGCCAAAGGTCACCCAGCCGGTATTGGAATTGTCCGAGTCACCGGAGTTGGCCGTATACCGCCAGCCGCCTCGGGCCGAGCCTGTGTCTTCATCATTCTGGGCATAGGCATAATAGTCAACCAGGTCCTGCAGCACCTCGTTCAGGGTATCATTAGTGCCGTCTCCAGCCACATCCACGGCTGTAAGGGTAAAGGTTGAGTTATCGCTAAGGGTGAGATCAGTGCCAGTCTGAAGAATGGGACAGCGGCTGCTGGCAATGGCCATCATGGCAATGGCCCCTTCATATATCTCATGATTACTACTATCGTAAAATACGATCCCCTTGCCATTGTGGTTGGTATCAGGGTCCCCGGCAGGCTGAACAGAAATGTCCCGAATCTCCTGCTTGCTGAGAATGTAGTTGAGCCCCTTGATGGCCGCATCCCTGGCTGCAAGTTCCAGCTCGCTCCAGCCCTCGGTTGGATCAGCGCAGATAGCCTTTCCCTTAGAGGCCAGATAATCTTCCAGCACGGTCACAGCCAGCCCTGTTTCAGCGACCCGATTACTCGAGCCCCACGAACCGTCAGCATTTTGCTTAGAGATGAGCCAGGGGACTCCCTTTTCAATCATGTCGAGTACCGCTGGATCATTTGGCCCGGTAATGGAAGTACAATTATCATCCTGCGCCAAGGCCCTAACACTACCCGTTGTAAAAACAGCAAAAAAACAAAGAATACTCAGAATAGTTGTCGCAAATTTTTGATACCTTTTCACGCTTACCTCCTTAAATTCTTTAAATGTTATCCATTCTTTTCTGCAACCTATAAGGTGCATGGGAATATAACTAAGTAGGTGACCTTACACAAACCCATGAGAACATACATAAGTAACAAAGATTATTCACAATAGTTGTCGCAAATTTTTTATACCTTTTCATGGCTACCTCCTTAACTCTTTAAATGTTATCTCTCTATTATTTGCCAAAAGACCTTCTTCAACAACTTTTTGATTAAGGCCCAATATGCCAATCCTAAGGACACCATCAGGAAGTATGTTAGAAACCACCTCTTTGTCAGCAGCTTGGGCAGCAGCCCCTATCTCTACAATTGGGTCTTCAAGATTTTCAAAGTATCATAGTTCAAGACTAAAGGGATAGTTAGCTCCTCACCTACAAAACCACTTACCTTTACAAGAGTTATAGGAGCTCCCCAAATCGTATTAACTGAAAATAGTAGAAATAAAAGCAAAAAAATATCAAAGAATAACCTTTGAACTCTGTCCCATATTTTAAATATTTACGTTTGAAACATTACACGGAAATTTCATTTTTGTCAATATGTTTTTTTAATAAACAGCAATTCTTTGTGATGGTCAAACTACTATTGATGAGGTACAAAAGTGTATAAACCAGTTTTTAGGTATTTGAATGCCAAAGTCTTACAATGACCTAGCTAGAAATGGCCAAGTAACAATAGATGAGGTGTAAAAGGTAATAAATGCAATTTTGGGGATGTGTTAGGCAGATTATTTTCCAAATAAAAATGTAAGCCCTATTTTTGCCCATCCATATTTGTGGTCAAATGTAGTCTGAGAATATCTATTGTACATAAATGGCAGCACCCCATTAAACTGCCTGTGTAGATAAATACCACCTATAGTAAATATCACATTTTTACTAATGGAGTAGTTTATATCCATTTTTAGGATATGGTTTATTGGCTCATAATCAAGTTTTTTTCCCCTATTTATTGAAATATAATTGTATTCTATATGAGTTAAGGTCTTAAATGGAGTCTTTATAAGAAGACTCATACCTATCTTCCAGTACTCCTCATGCCTATCTAGGTCCGACAATTTTAACACTCTGTCCTTATACTCATCCGGTAAATAATCTATAATATTTTTTGTGAGATTTTCCCCTACCTTTGTCTTTATCCAATTTTTACCATACTCAAAAAAAATATTTGGATAAAAATATTCTGTAGTCTTTCCAAGAGTTATTCTACAGTATATGTTATAGTCTTTCATATTCCTTATATCTACCTTTTCTATTTTATGTCTTATGGTCGTATTTTCTGTCTCATAGTTAAGCCAGACATGTTCGTTAACTTCTGTGCTAAGTTTTGGAGAAAGTTGTGGAAGCATTTTATTAAGGTAATAATTTATCTCAAAAGGCTCTCTAAAAGTTTGATCATCTGCTATGTTTCCCCTTGTGCCAAAATCAAATGAGATGGATGGAAAAAAACCTCCTTGTTCACCTATTAAGTTTCCTCTTAGCCCAAGACAGTAGCTTTTTACCTTTAGTTCACTGCTCCCATAGTCTATCCACCTATAGGTAAAATTGCTTAAAACAGATAGTTTGTCAGTCAACCCATAGTTTACCCTTATGGGAAGGTCATAGTAGTTTCCCACCCCACTAACAGCAAACTTTTTGCTAATATTCTTTAATTCCTTTTCCCTTACATCAAATATATCAATGGCATCATTTACCATCCCATAGGAAACACTTATCTCCCACATCCCTTTTGGCAGGGTAAGGGTGGTTGGGTAGTCCCTTAAATAGTTAAGGTGTAAATCCTGGCCAGTTGATGGGAGGGCCCATAAAAAAATAAGCATAAAAATGAAAAGCCTATTAAAAATTTTCATAAGAACTCCCAAACTCTATTCTTGTTTCTTTTAAACATCTTGGGCTTACAAGACTTGAATATGGTCCTGGCTTACCTTGAGTGTTATTTTTTAACAAGCGCTACCTTTGCTCCACAACTTGCAGTCCTCTTTGCTATAACTGTTTAATATATTTTTGTTATATTAATGTTACTTATTTGTCAATATTTTAATATGCCGCAATAACTACCCCTGCTGTAACTGCAAGTTGATATAGGATTGTTGTTATATCCTTTATATTTCTTATCCATGCAATCTTTTCTAACCTTTCAGGAACAACAATAGTATCACCAGGGTCAAGCATTGTCCTATGCCTTGGTTCCCACCAAAAAGTTCTAGAAGGCCAACTACCTGGTCTTATGCCAGTGCCATCTACCTTTAACACATATAATTTCTTTTTGTCTGCAGTCCTTGTATAACCGCCAGCCTTTTCTATATAGTAGGAGATATCCGTACCAGGTGTATAAATAAATGCGGTTGGATTATAGACAGCCCCAACTACTTGAATGGTCTGAGGATTAGAGGGAATATAAAGTTTATCTCCATCTTCTAATTCTATATCATCTGGTGTTCCTTTAAATTCCTCTAGTGGTCTTAAATGTATTACTAGTCTTCCCTTTGCCTTTATATTTCGCAACCTTTCCAAAAATTCCCTTTTCATCTTTGCCTCTTCTGCACTGATTTTTGCCTCCTCTGAGGTTATAGCAGTACCTGTTTTGGCTATCCCACCTACCATTAGTTCCCTTTCTAACCGATCAATCATCTCATTTATTTGCCTTTGTTGCAGTTCCTGAACCCTCTTTCGTGTAAATACCGCACCTTTTAAGTATGCCTTATCAGTAAATCCACCTGCCCTTTTAAGGACAGATGAAAGCCTCTCCCCTTTTTTAATCACATATCTACCAGGAAAAAGGACCTCACCTGAGATATCTACATACTCTATACGTTGCCACTCTGAGATCTTTTTTACAAAAAGTCTGTCATAGGGTTTAAGAAAAATGTTATTTTTTGGGTCACCCTCCAGGGCCTTTTTGAGGTTTATCTTGCGATGATCTATCTCGCAAAGCTCTCCATTTATTATTTTATAAGAACTTAGTTCTGCTTCTCTTAGATATGCAGATTCTTTTATATTTCCACCAGCAAAGACCAAATCTTTTATTCTCATCCCAGGTGTAAAAGTATATTCCCCTGGCTTGTTTACTTCTCCATAAATAGACACAGTTTGTTTTGGGAGATACTCCCATATAGAATGAATAACTACCCTGTCTAAATCCTCAAGCTGTATATTATGTTCAGGATCCCCTGCCATTGCCTTCTTTAAATTGAAGGTAATTAAAAACCTCTTTTTCTCTCGTTTATCTAATCTATAAATTTCAGCCTTATCCAAATATGCATTCTTTGTTAAACCTCCTGATAAAAGGATAAGATCCTTCACCCGAAAATTTTTTTCAGGGATTTGATAGCTACCTGGCTTTCTAACTTCTCCCTCCACAGAAGCTGTAGGCTTTGGTTCAAAAAACCATTTTGAAAAGACATAAATTTTATCTTTGGGTTGCAATGCAACATCTTTTTTCTTTAGGCAGACATCTTTTAATCTAAAAGGAACTAATTTTGTCTCACCAGTCTCAAAGATATATCTTTTTATAAGTGCATAATCAAGGTATGTGTCTGGCAGAAGGTCTTTTGTATTTTTAATAATTTCACTGAGCCTCATACCTTGATGATATGCATAGATGCCAGGACGAGCCACATTTCCTATAAGTTCAATTCTGTTAACAGCTTCAGGTAAAACTGAAAAAACCTTTATAAGGTCCCCATCCTTGAGTTTAAAATCCTTCATTTTTTTTTCATCACTTACAGATATATCTAAAACAATCTTCCGAGTGTTATTTTCTATTCTTTCTACCTGTATCATTTGATTCCAGGCAACAGGTAAAAGTCCACCAGCCAGCTTTATTGCCTGACTTAAATTAGTTTCTTTTTTTAATTCATAAATTGCAGGCCTTCTAACATTTCCAGCGATACCAACTAAAGGTCCAACTAAAGGCACATAAACTATATCTCCATGTTTTAATCTTTTGTCTTTGCTTTTATCTCCTTTTAAAAGTAGGTCATATACATCTAATATGCTGATTACTTTACCATTTCTTTTTAAGGATACCTTTCTTAAGCTTCCCCTCTCTGTAGGG
>JAMOOT010000012.1 GCA_027065215.1 Candidatus Omnitrophota bacterium
ATATTTAGTTGAGAAAGGAATAGGGGTAGTAGCTGTAGTGGCTCCTATTGAGGATGAGAAGATTTTCTGGAAAGATAGACTTGTGGATACTGCGAGATATTATGAAATTCCTGTTGTAACGGATGAGGATTTATATAATTACATCGATGGGAAATCTATTCCTAAATCTGATCTTGATTTACGTGACATTGACTTAGTAATATCATTTCTATTTTGGAAACGTATCAAAAAGCCATTGATTGAGTTAGGAAGGATTGGATGTATCAATTTTCATCCCGCACCACTTCCTGATTTTAGAGGATTAGGCGGGTACAATTTTGCTATTTATGAAAGATTACATTATTGGGGTGTATCTGCCCATTTTGTTGAAGAAAGTATTGATACAGGAGATATCATCAGAGTCCGTAAGTTTGAGATTAATCCAGATGAAGAGACAGCATATTCTCTTGAACAGAAATCCCAGCGGTTCCTTATTGAGCTGTTTAAAGAAGTAATTGATGAACTATGCGAAAAAGGGAGTCTTCCGCGTATTCCTCAGAGAGGAGGGCGGTATATTTCAAAACAAGATTTTGAGAAATTAAGGAGGATTCAACCAGAAGATACTATTGAGGATATTTTAAGAAAGATCAGGGCGTTTTGGTATCCTCCCTATCCCGGGGCTTCAATAGAGATTAAAGGTCGAGAGTTTACCTTGATAGATGAAAAATTGTTGAAAGAGATAGGGGAGAAGTATCATGGTTAATTGATGCGTAGGATAATTTGTGTTTTTTAGATGCATTCTTGTGCCTCTTTGCCCGGAATCTCTTACGGATCGATGCTCTTGATTTATGCAATGTCTATACTATTGAAATAATGTAAAGATTTTTTTGATAAACTCACAATTTTCAGAAATTCTCTTATTATAGCCAAGGTTGTGTTAAAATCGTTAACCGTAAGTAAGGTAGCATAGTTTGTAGTAGTGTAGTTTACAGGAAGGTTAGATATGAAGATAGACTATGATAGATCTCTTAATACAGAGCAATTAGAAGTAGTAAAGAATGGGGAAGGATACTGCCTTGTCTTAGCAGGAGCAGGAAGTGGGAAGACAAGAACCTTGGTCTACCGAGTTGCTTATCTGTTGGAAAATGGAGTATCTCCTAAGGAGCTGTTGCTGCTTACTTTTACCATCAAGGCAGCTAAGGAAATGCTTTCGCGAGTGGAGGTTCTATTGGGGAGCTCGTTATCGGGGATGTGGGGTGGAACCTTCCATCACGTGTGCAATAGAATCCTGCGAAAATTTGCCCCGCGGTTGGGTTTGTCACAAAATTATATCATCTTGGACGATGAGGATTCAAAGGCTCTTTTTGCCCAGTGTATACGGGATGTTAATTCAGATAAGTCGGTAAAAGGTTTTCCTTCAGCTGGTTTTTTCTCTTATTTGCGCGGTATTTCTATTAATACGTTGCAGCCTTGGGAGGATATATTACGAAATATGTTTGAAGAGTTTACTCAATTTTACTTTCCTATAAAGCAGGTATTTGAAATGTATGAGAGGAGAAAGCAAGAAGGGGGATTGGTTGATTTTGATGATTTGTTGTTATTGACATATCGAATGTTGCGTTCTGATAAAGAAATAAGGGACTACTATGCCCGCAGATTTAAATATGTACTGGTTGATGAATATCAAGATACCAGTTCTCTCCAAGCCGAAATAGTGGAATTATTAAGTTCACATCATCGAAATTTGATGGTGGTGGGGGATGATGCTCAGAGCATTTATTCTTTTAGAGGAGCTACCATTGAAAATATCTTGAATTTTCCTAAGCGTCATCCCGATGCTAAGGTCTTTTATTTGAATCAAAACTATCGTTCTACTCCGGAGGTTATCTATTTGGCCAACTCTGCAATAGAAAACAATCAACGGGCGTTTAAAAAGCAGTTGAAGGCCGTAGCAGTGGATAGTGGGGAGTTGCCTTTGGTGGCTAACCTCGGATCAGCAGAAGACGAGGCTCGCTTTATTGCCGATCAAATAGGACTGTTTTTAGAGGAAGGAATACCTCCTAACCAAATTGCTGTTTTGTTTAGGGCAAGTTACCATTCAGCGAAGTTGGAGTTGAGCTTGGCATCAAGGGGAATAGGCTATATTATGCGAGGTGGAGTTAGGTTTTTTGAGCAGGCCCATATAAAAGATGTGATTGCTTATTTGCGTGTGTTATACAATCCCAAAGATTATATGGCCTGGCAAAGGCTGTTGTGTCTTTATCCTGGAATAGGGCCGCAGACAGCAAGGAAATTGTATCTCTTGCTTAGGGATATGGATCTGATGAATATAAATGTGGAAGATCTTCCTCGAGTTTCCAGTAAGGCAAAAGGTTCTTTGCGTAAGATAGTGAATATTTTTTCTTCTATCAAAAATCTTTCCCTTAGTGAGGCCTGTAGATGGATCTTGGAGGAAGGTTATTGGGATTATCTCCGTGAAAATTTCGATGACTATACCCAGCGCCAAGAAGACTTGATTTATCTGTTAGACTTTCTGAAAGGATATCAGGATTTAGAGACGTTATTTTCTGATATAGGTTTAAATGAGAATTTTAAAAAAGAACTTGGAGGGACGGATTCAGTGGTGCTTTCTACGGTTCATCAGGCGAAAGGGTTAGAATGGGATGTAGTATTTGTTATGGGAGTAGTAGATGGCCAATTCCCCCATGCCAAAAGTCTTCGAGAAGAGGGGGGCATAGAAGAGGAGAGGAGACTTTTCTACGTGGCCCTTACTCGAGCCAAACGTCATCTTATAATTACCTCTCCTACAATGAGTTTTGATTATCGGTTTGGGGGGGATGTGCCCAAGAGGAGCACATTTATAGAGGAGCTTCCTAAGGATGGATATAAGGAGTATTGTGTAGGTGGGATAAATTCTTCGCTTGTTTGGTAAGTGCTATTAGTTTTCTTTGAGAATAGGAAGAGACATCGTTCCATTGAGAAAAGGAGGAAAAATGAAGACCGCGCGAAATTTTTTGAAAATTTCTATCCCATGAACAAGGCCTTATTTCAATCCATCTCCTACATACAACATATCCTAAAAATCGGTATTATCCCTATCAAATTCGCCAAATCTCACTGGCAAACTCTATCCTCTTTCTTTAACTCACATGTAAATTCTTTACTCTTACCTCAAACCACAAAACCCTCCCCTTCACCCAAAATCCCTTCATCTTCAAATCTATCTCATTCTTCCACTCATCCCGATGAATTTAGAAGTGCTTATTCCCCTTCAAATATCCGGTATGCTCTGGAATCTTTAAACTTACATCAATACCAGAAAGTCCTCTATTACTTTAAACATTATCACCCTATTGACGAGTTCCAACACCCACTATACGAAAAATATATCAAATTTCACTTGAAATACATCATGGAGGGTTGAATAAAATATGGGCATAGGCAACTTAATAAACAAACTATTGGCCCCTTCTTCTGTGCTTTTCTCTTCCCCTGAGGCCACAAACCCTTTTAAAAAGGAGGTTTGCCTATGCCCGATTCCTATTATACCTACTGGGCTATGATCAGACAATCCCGTAATCCACATAACATTCGTCTCGATATGGTCCTATATGCTCAAAAATACTCTAACAAAAAGGCTGCTATGGTATTCAATACATCCGAAAAAACCGTAGCTAAATGGAGAAAACGCTTTGAACAGCAGGGCATAAATGGTCTATTTGACCGCTCTCGTAGACCTAAATCCTCTCCCAATGCCATAGACGAAAAAACTAAATTATGGATAATTTATCTCCGAAAACTTTATCCAAGAATATCCGCCGAAACTATAAAAAGATTAGAATCAGTCCCTGTCAGCCCAAGGACTATGCGAAAGATCTGGCGAGAAGCAGGTCTATCTAATCGGATCGTTAAAAAGCATGTCAAAAAACGAAACCTACGACACATTAAACAAAAATTGAAACTTTTCCAACTATGCATGGAGGATACAAAAGATCTCTCAGATATACCCAATTATTACAAATTCATGGAGAAATACAAACTACCCCGCTATCAATACTCCTTTCGTGAGGTCTCTACTGGAGCAGTTATCTTAGGATTCTCCAATACCCTATCATTAGCAGCCTCTACTATTTTTGCTCAATATGTGAATGCCTGCCTATCTATCTCTAACGTAAAGTTCGACTCTGACCTTGATTACATTCGCCAGACAGACAATGGCTCAGAATATATAGGCTCTGTATTAGCAAAGAGGAAAAGTTCATATACATTGGAGGTAGAAAAGGCAGGATTTAAACATCATAGGATTATCCCCAAAGCATACACAATGCAGGCAGATATAGAAACGTTACATGGGATTATAGAACGAGAATTCTACGATATAGAAAAATTCAGTTCACGGGAGGATTTTATGGGGAAGGTATATTCCTACCAGTTATTTTTCAATTTAGCCCGAACGAATACGTATAAGGAAAACAAAACACCTTATGAATTGGCAAAAGAGAAAGAACCAAACATTAATCCGTTATTTTTCTGCTTACCCCCAATAGATCTTGACTCTGCTATGTCCCAACTGTACAATCAGACTATATCCCAATGGAACGATGTCCATGCCAAGCTCTAGAATTTGATTTATATATCTTGACAAATGGAAGTATTTGGTTTATCCTTTCATAGACTGACTGGTCAGTCCGTTAGATTGGATGTG
>JAMOOT010000013.1 GCA_027065215.1 Candidatus Omnitrophota bacterium
TTCGCCTACCACAAGATTACTCAACTCCGGTATATAGAAATTCCCACTCTCTATCAACTTTATCAGAAAATTCGGCATCCCTGTACTGAACCAATAATCCTTAAACACACATCTATTCTTTACAAACTTCAATATATCAAACGGATTGTATAAACTGTCTCCCAAAAAACTATACCCGTTATACCATTCCTTCACTTCTTCTAAATCTACATTATGCCTCCTTATCTCTTCCCCTAAATACTCCTCTAATTCCTCCTGCGTTATCCCCACTATATTGCCAAAATCAGGATTCAATGAGATATCTTCCAAATTATTCAACCCCGAGAATATCCCCGCCTTGCTGAATCGCGTTACACCTGTTAGCAATATAAACTTCAAATATTCATCCAAATCCTTCAATAACGAATAAAATCCCTTCAAATACTCCCGCACCTCCTTGGCTGTCTCTGGTTCTTCTATGTTATCCAATATCGGCCGATCGTATTCATCTATAAGCACCACTACCTGACAAGAATATTTCTCGCTTAACTCTCTAATGAGATTCTCAAACAAAATTACTGGATCCTCCCCTTCTAATTTTACCCCTTTCTCCTCCCCTATATTCTTTAACCTATTCCCCATCCTCTCCATCAAGCCTGCTTTATTCTTACAATTCGGCATACTCAACAATATCACCGGATACCTCTTTCCCCAATCCCACCTATTATGTATCCACAATCCCTCAAACAGATTCTTCTCCCCCTCAAACAAATACCTTATCGTGGACAACAACAAACTCTTACCAAACCTGCGCGGACGGGAAAGAAACACTACAGAACTGGTAGTCAATAACTTGTGTATTTCTTTTGTCTTATCTATGTACAAATATCTCTTCTCATCTGTCCGTAACTTCTTAAAATCTTGTATCCCTATCGGCATCAATTTATTCATAATATCTCCTTTGCTTCACTATACAATTTTATTCTACCAACACCTTATAACAACTCAAATGAATATTAAATAAATCTAAAAATTACTTTTCCAACATTGCATTCAACCAATTTTTGCGAATATCAACACCGTCCCAAAAACTCGAAATCAAACCCAAATAAATCTTAAATCTCCAATTCAAATCCACTTAATCTCAATTCTCACAAAAAACTTTATTTCCTATTTCAATTACTGGCTATGGGCACAAGTCCTAATTGGCCACAAGCGCCAGATATATCCAACCCACGAGAAGAGCGAATAGTAACTTTGTTCAATCCTAACTGACGCAATTTTGACATAAAATGAGTACAAGCACTTTTATGCCGCTTTCTTTCTTTCGAACTCATTCCAACCATATTGTACGGTATAAGGTTTACCTTACAATCCAATCCATATAATATCTTTACTAAAGAACGAACATGGCGATTGGCATCATTGATGCCCGGTAACACTACATACTCAAAGGTTATCTGACGGTGGGTAATTCGATAATATCTACGCAAGAGAGGCAAGAGTTTTTTGAGTGGATAAATCTTCTCCGCTGGAACCTGGCATTCCCTTTCCTCTGGAATGGGATTATGTAAAGAGATTGCTAAATTAACCTGTATTTGTTCAGAAAGCAACCGCTCGATAGATGGTATTATACCCACAGTGGAGATAGTAATTCTTCGCATCCCTATATTTTGACCTTTAGGGTGATTTAACAGCTTAATCGATCGAAGTACCTGCTCATAATTATCCAAGGGCTCACCCATACCCATATAAACTACATGGGTAATCGGCCCGTATTTCCTAACAAACAAATAAACTTGTTCTACTATCTCGGCCGCAGTTAAGTTTCTCTTGAATCCCATTTTTCCGGTATAGCAAAACGAACATCTCCACTTACACCCCACTTGCGAAGAAACACACACGCTTCTACGCCCTCGATACGGCAAATAAACAGTTTCTATTTCATTCCCATCTAAACACGTTAATCTAACTTTTTCTGATCCATCCTTAGACAAAAAGAATTGTGCTCTATTGAATTGGAAGATAGAAAATTTCCTCAACAAAAAGTCCCTGATATTCTTGGGGATATCAGAAAATTCCATCGGGTCTTTCTCCAATTGGAGGTGAAGCCAGCGAAAGATATTATCTCCATAAAACGGCCGCAAGGTCTCTTCCAAACAGGTTTCCTCTAAAAGGGTAGAGAAAATCTCCTCTGGGAGTAATCCCAATAACTCTTTTTTTATATCCTCTCCACGGATGATTTTTTCACCCATCCCAATACACCATTTCCTGCCTTGACTTGAATCCAATCTCCTAATCTCTTTACTGCTTTGACTTCTACACCAGGATTCAGCATCACCAAACGATTATCTTTTTCAGAAGGGCCTGAATATAATATGGACTTCTTCATCACCAAATAAGTATCTCCATTGAGATAACCTACAGAAAATATCAACCAAATGGCAAGAATTATCAATGTAACGGTTCCTAAGGAGACAACAGTAAATTTTCTTACTGGGGTGATATTGGCCATAGAAAATATTACCATCAACCAAAATACAACCGCAATTATCCCAGATAACATCTTGGGGGGAAATAAAAACCGTCCATTTAAAAATTGCGATGATTCCCCCACCCCTAACTTCCTTTGGACTAAATCTATGTTATATTTCAAATCGTCATCCAATGGATTTATCTTAAATGCTTTTAGATAGTAAAGAAGGGCTCGTTCCGGGACTCCCGCCTTGTAGTAGGCATTGCCAAGGTTATAAAACAATTCAAAACTCTTTACACCTTTAGAAATAAGTTTCTCATATTCTTTTATGGCCCCATGGTAATCTCCTGCTTGATATAACGAATTCCCTGTCCTAAAACCCACTTCAGGAGTATCTTGCGCCCAGACATAGGAAGAATAAGAGAAAAACACTATGCACACCAATAGGATAAGGTTCTTCAACACTTTTTTAATTGTATTCAGGATTTTCATCTTATCCTCTTCTGAAACAGGGAGATTTCCAAACAAAAAGGCATCAACCAATGAGGAGACATCCGTTAATTCAGGGAAATTTTCACTCAAATGACGGAAAGAATCTGCCTTATCTGGCATCTTTTTAGCCGCTAATTTAAGTACCTTACTTAATATCTGGCGCAGCGTCTCATCGTCAGGATTGGCCTGATAGGCAGAAATCAACCTTTCAACTTCTGCCTTCTCTCGACTCTTTATGTGTACACCCATTCCAATCGCCATAATCTTTTCTCTAAAAACAAATAACAGGACTAAAAGGGCAATAATAAGATTTGAAGCCCAAAACCAATGCCAATAATTATCATTTTCTACTGTGAATTTTTCCTTTATGAATCTAATATCCTCACCTACTTTTTTAATTCCCGAGCCTGTATTAGAAGGCACATCCTGCTCACCTGCAGGATAAAATCCCGCATCTGAGTTATCTTGTTTGCCAGGCAATACTTCTATCTCCTTCCCAGGGTATTCAATTTCCTTATAAGTTTTTTCTGTTGGGGAGAAAAAGTTAATCTTTATCTTTGGAATCTGTAGTTTACCCGACTCGTCAGGAAGCAGTATATATTCAAATGTCTTCTTATAAATTGGTTTGCCATTAACCAATTCCATAGAAGAACTGGAAGAACTCTTATATACTCGGGCATTATCTACCTTTATTGGGATCGAATCCAAAACTGACAAAGGCCCGCTACCTTTTACTTCTATCGTAAGAGTAATTCCTTGACCTACCTTAACTTTATCTTTATCGACTTTAACATTGAGAGAAAAATCCCCCACCAAACCAGAGAAATCTTTGGGACATCCCTCCTTAGGTAAAGGCAACACCTGCACATCCCGAGGTGAAATACTCAGGTCAAAACGTTCTTCGGTAGCAAAGAAATCATCATTAAAGAACGAATCCCAAAACGAATCAGAGAAGAAATCCTTAAAGACATCTCTCATCCTGCTAGCCTTAGCCATTAAGAGACTACCGGGATTAATCATCAACTTACCTGTCTGAGTGGGCACTAACACAAACCGCATAACATCAACCGCAACATATCTACGTCCCCCTATAACCACCTCTCTTCTATTCATATCTTCGCCGGGAGGTGCTTCTTCCTGTACAAAACCCTCAAAAAATGGCTGCTTAGAAAAACCTTTATAAGCGACTCGAGAACGAGTATATATGGTGTAGGTCAAGACCAATGGCTCGCCTAAATAAACCTTATCTTTATCGAGGGATATAACTGCAAACGTATCGTCTTGTCCCTCTGGTTCAAGATTCTGTCCTTGATATGGTACATTCCCGCCATATGATTGGCTACCAATAGGAGGTTGCTTACTCACGCCACAATCTTTAACCGATACGCTTTGTTCGGGGGTAAAATAATTACGACCATTTATTTTTATCTTCAAAGAAGGGATCTTTATCTCTCCTGTCTTTATCGGCATAACCACAAAATTCAAACGAACAACATTAGTTACCCTTCCATTTCTCACAGTTATCTGCTGAGAAGAGCCTCGACCATATACCCTGGCCCCGGGAATGGATATTTTTTCCGGCAAACTGTAATTAGTTACATCGCCTGAAATGGTTATAGTATAGACAAAGGAACTTCCTGCACAAACCTCTTTCTTATCCACCGTAGAACTTACCTGTACACTTGCACATAGAGGGAATCCCATCACCAAAGATAACAAAGATACCAAGATGACCTTACCAATCTTTGTCCACATCATATTCACCCCTTAATTTCTTTCGCTTGTTGACCTGCGAAGGGCTCAATTCTTCCTCTCGCAAGGCCGACAAAATTGCCTGGATCTCTTTACTCCCCTGAATATCTTCCCCTTGTCCTTTTAAACTATTTTTACCTGCCTGCTTCATCCTGTTATCTTGATCTTGTTGATTACCCTCCAGTTTTGAATCATTCCTTTTTTTATTGCCTGCATTGAGTTGTGAATGGCCTGCATCATTGCCCTTGGCATTCTGTTTTTCTTCACTCTCCCCCTGTTTCTTTTCTTGATTAGATAAACTCTGCTGTTGAGAATTCCGTCTATTCTGACTTTCCTGCCCTCCATTGCCAGATTTCTTCTTCTGTTGACGTTTTCCGCCCTTCTGATTTTCTTGTTGTTTTCTCGATCTATTCTTCTGCCCTTCAACTTTAAGCCGTTTAAGGGCCAATTCTAAATTATAACGGGCATCTGTGCTGTTCGGATTAAGAATCAAGGCCTGCTTATAAGCAGAAACTGCCTCTTTTAATCTATTCTCTTTAAGATAGTAATTGCCTAAATTATAGAAGGCCCTCTCGTTTACTGGGGAATCTGATTGGGCTGCTATATCCAAAAACTTCTCAGCCTCTTTTCCTCCAATGGCCTTAATCGTTCCAAGATTGTAATTTAAATTAGGATCAGCCGGGTATTT
This sequence comes from Candidatus Omnitrophota bacterium, assembly GCA_027065215.1. Lineage (GTDB taxonomy): Bacteria > Omnitrophota > Gorgyraeia > S143-82 > S143-82 > S143-82. The sequence goes on from JAMOOT010000013.1 coordinate 5,388, forward strand.
TTGTCTCAATTCTTCAAGCGTCTCAACTACATCCTTCTCTCCTTTTTGATAACGCTTAAGTAACCGATTCACCTTCCAGTCTCTTATCGACCACCCACTCAACAATACAATAGAAAAGAATAATAGAAAAAACTGACTCATTTTACCCATATTCTTTAAACTGATTGGGAAAAACCACGCAAAAAACAACAGTATTAAGGCCACAGAAAGAGGGTAAACATAATATTGAGCATATTCAGGCACCATCCCTGCCTCAGTTACACTCCGATGTTCTTTGGAAATCAATCGATACATCTTCTCAATCTGAAGAGAACTTGCACTGGCCCGCAAGTACGCTCCACCTGTCATCTGGGCAATTCTTATAAGTAAATCTTCATCCAAATGGGTAAGCACTACATTCCCATCTTTATCTCTCTTCAACTCTCCATTGGGCAATGGTATTGGCTCTCCTTTCTTACTGCCGATTCCAATACAATATACCTTTATCCCTTCCTTTTTGTATTTCTTAGCCCACTTGATCGTCTCATTGCTATAAAAATCCTCACCATCCGTTATCAAGACTACCACTCCCTCTCCCTTATCCTTTTTCAAAAGAGAGTATGCTCTGTCTAAAGCAGAGGATATGTTGGTCCCAGGCGTAGGAACTGTATCCACACTTACTGCATCAAGAAACCTTTTAAAGGCATAATAGTCTTCGGTTAATGGGCACTGGACTAATGACTGTCCCGCAAACACAACCAATGCAACCCTATCTCCTTGAAGATGCTGAAGCAAAGTAGAAATCTCTATCTTCGCCCTGGTTAGCCTACTCGGTTTAAGGTCCTGTGCCAACATACTATATGAGCAATCCAATGCAAAAACCAAATTTAAGACCTTGCTCTTGACCTTATGGACTCCTATTAATTCCCTGGGCTGCATCAGCCCAATAGTTAACAACACAAACGCCGTTCCCAATAGCAGGCGTTTTAACACCACTTCAGTTGGAGAAAAGTTTCGCAAAAAGGGGAAAATAATATCTCTATCACCCCAATTACTAAACAACAACGCCCGAAATCTATCTCCTATAATCCAAAATAAAATCAATATTAAGATACCTATCAGCCATAAACTATATTTCCAGTCTCCCCATTCCATATCTAACCTCACTGAGGAATAACCACTAACACCAAATCTTCTAATAACACCACTATGATTAACAAAAACAGACCAAGTTTCAATAAATTTGGAAACATATCTTTATATATATAAAACCTCTTTTCCTTTATCTTGTGTTTTTCCAAAGAATCAATCTGTTTAAAAACATCTCTCATCCCTTTCTTATCCCTAACGCGAAAGTATTTCCCTGCAGTAATATCTGCTATTTCCTTCAACAAACCTTCATCTAATTCCGTATGCCCCTGACTAACTCTTTGGCCAAAGACAGAATTTGGGAGCAAAAATGGCACAACTTCTTGATCTGATCCAACACCTATAGTATAAATCTTTATCCCTAACTTCTTTGCCAGTTTGGCAGCGGTAATCGGATCAACTTTCCCAGCATTGTTTACACCATCGGTCAATAGAACTATTACCTTGCTCTTACCTGGAACATCCTTTATATGATTTATTGCAGTAACTATAGCACTGCCTATAGCCGTTCCATCCTCTATCATTCCAACCTGTGAGTCAGATATCAACTTTTTAAGCAATCCTTGATCCGTGGTCAGCGGGCATTGGAGAAAGGTCTTAGAAGCAAATAATACCAATCCAATTCGGTCCCCTTCCCTCCCCTCAATAAACCTAATAGCCTCCTCTTTTGCCGCATCTATACGCGTCTCCCCTCCCATATCCATTGCCAACATACTCCCTGATATGTCTAAGACCAACATTATATCTATAACCTTGGCCTCTACCTCTCTATATCCCTTCCCCCATTGAGGCCTTAAAAGGGCCACAGATAAAACTAACAGAGTAGCAAACTTTAACCATCTTAGTACTATTGCTCCCTTATCATCGACCTGCCTTACGATCTTGGCCCAGAATCCAACTGGCACAAATCCTGCACGGGCAAAGATCTTCCTACGATAGGCCCAATATCCCAAAATCAGCAACCCAATTATTAAGATTAAGCCCCAAGGGTTAGCAAATCTCATAAGATTACCCCCTCAAAATTTCTTATCTTATTATTATATACCTTTGGCAAGGCGTATATGGAGGGAAAAATACATACCACTAACTAAAGATCAAACCTTAATTTATTTTCTCACCAATCATAACGCTCTTAACTTAGATAAGACTTCTTCTGTCCAAGGTATTTTTATAACTTCATCCCAGGCCAGATGCCCTAATTTAACCGGAACACCTAAACATTTTCCATTAATTCCATATTCCCCCTCCAATCTCACCGAAAGGGGGAGGACTTCCTTGCTATTTGTCAAAATACTTCTCACGATTTGATATATCCCTGCCCCTGGGGCAACATAGGCACTTCCATCTCCAAAAGCAGCAACTATTTCTGCCCCTCTATTTATTGTCCTATCTCTAATAATGTCTTTTTCTTTTTCAGATAATGCAACCTTTACCCCATTGACAGAGATATCATCGACTAACGGCAACATCCCTCTACCATGCTGGCCAACCACCATCGCTTTAACCGAACTGCGAGATACACCCAAGATCTTACTAACCTGATTGACCATCCGAGAACTATCGAGGTTAACTCCCATCCCCATAACCTTATGCCGATCTATTGAAAGGCGTTGATAAACAAAATTAGTTATATAATCTAAAGGATTCGTTACTATTATCCAAGCAGTTGACTCTTTTACAAACTTTACTGCCTTATCTAATATATCTCCAATTATTTTCTCATTTTCTGTTCGCAAATCCTCACGAGTCATTCCGGGTCGACGAGGAACTCCTGCAGTAATAACTACTATATCCGAGTCCTCTATCAAAGAATAATCGTCTCCTCCATCAACCCACCGGTCACTTCCCAATATCGCTAATGCATCATTTATATCCATCGCCTTACCCTTAGCCCGACCAGATCCCTTATCAATCAAAACCACATCAGCCAAACCCAATCCAGCAATCCATGTCCCAGCCAAGCCACCTACATTCCCAGCACCAATTATCGCAACTTTCGACATATCGCCTCCGCCATTTCTTTTGTCCCAACCGCTCGATCTTGTTCAGATGGTGGAAGTAGATCATAAGTTACATCCTTGCCCTCACGGAGGACATCCACCACTGCGCTTTCCAACTTTCTTGCCTTTGAGTGTTCACCTATATAATCAAGCATCATTACTCCCGAAAGTATAGTAGCCATAGGATTAACCCTGTTAAGCCCAGCATACTTCGGTGCTGCTCCATGGACTGGTTCAAATATAGCAAATTCACGCCCTATATTCGCTCCCGGGGCAACACCTAAACCACCTATTAAACCAGCACATAGATCCGAAATTATATCACCATAGAGATTGGGTAAGACAAGGACATCAAATCTCTCCGGCCTTTGAACCAATTGCATACACATATTGTCTACTATTATATCCTCAAACTCAATCTTTCCTTCATAATCCTTTGCCACTTCCCGAGCAACTTCAAGAAACAACCCATCAGAATACTTTAATATATTTGCCTTGTGTACAACAGTTACTTTCTTTCTACTGTTTTCTAACGCATACTCAAATGCAAACCTTACCACTCTCTCGCTCCCATAGCGAGAAATTGCCTTAAGGCTTATACCTGAATCTTTTCTTACATAACCCTTCTCATATCTTTCCACCAACCCAATTAAATCAAATGTAGCATCCTCCCCTTCAGCAAATTCAATACCCGCATATAAATCCTCAGTGTTTTCCCTCACCACAACCAAATCTACCAGATCATAATGAGTTCGAACCCCCGGATAAATCTTAGCCGGCCTCACGCAAGCAAATAGATCCAATTCTTTACGCAAAAATACATTAACCGAACGAAAACCACTCCCCACAGGTGTGATAATAGGTCCCTTTAAGGCAACCTTATTTCTACGAATTGACTCCAACAACTCCTCAGGAACGAGTTTCCCATACTCTTTTAATGCCCTCTCTCCAGCAGGGAATACATCCCACTCAACTTCCAAGCCAGTGGCCTCTATACACCGTCTTGCGGCCTCTACAACTTCTGGCCCAATCCCATCGCCAGGTATCAAGGTAATTCTATACATCTTTTTCCTCCAACAAGTTACTCCTTTTGCTATTTGCCCAATCCAACTCTGGTCAAGGCAATCTTTTTTACCGATAACACCGGCACATTCCTTACTACAGAACTGACCTCACCAAATACAAAGACCTCTTTATTGACAAAAGGTGCAACCATCTCTTTATCACAGGAAAGGTAATACAAAACCTTCCCCGATTGGCTTACCAATTTGTATCTATATTTTACCCCTAATATCCTCCCCATCTCCCGTACTATGCCCTTAGCAATTGGCAGGTCTTTTTTCTCATCTTTTGATTTATCTTGAGAGATTTCTTCTATCTTACCTTCATCATTTGCCTTTATTTGATCAACTGGCTGAGAAACCACTTTTTGTCTTTCAACACTTTTCTTTTGTATATTTTTCTGTTTACTTTCTTCTAACTCTTCTAAGTCTTTGCCCTTCTTCTCATTCTGCACCAAGATTTCCACTCCCCTTTCATGAACCCACCCATAGAGTCGGTGTTCACCTGCCAAGACACAAAACCAATCGCCCCCTAATTGGTGCCGACATAACTTAAACCTATCCCCATTATTGGCCTGTCCTAAAACCGCATAGGAAAGCCCCGGACCAGACCGAACATTTACTCGATCGGCAATTACCTCTACCTCACCATCTTTCGCTGTTTTAGTATACTTGCGATAAAGATAAACTTTTACTCGTTGAGGCAGTCTAACTTTATACCATTCATATGACTTACCTACCCCAACAAGGACATCTCCCCTTCTCAATTTAGCAATTAACTGAGCATTTACCCGAGAATCAGCCCGCAGGTTAAGGCCATCCTTCTTCACTTTCAAAAAAAACACTCCATCTTTACCCCCATCCCCATATATACTCAGGGGTAAAGATAAAACTATTACAAATACTAATAACTTTAATCTCATCTCTCTTTCAAACATCTAAGTAAGGAAGGACAACCGTTGATCTACCTTTTTATTTATGGAGTTTTATTTTTATCGGGTCAGTCTTAGGTAGACCAAAAACTGGTTTATCTTCTGCCCACATACCGGCTGCAAGAAGGAGTTTTAACCTTTCCCCTCGAGACAAGACTGACCGTTTTCTACCGATCCCTCGAAGTTTAAGACTTGGATGCACTGACATCTCTACTTTCCCTCCTTTCTCACCGCTTTATTAACTTTATAAAACAATCTTTATACCGTCTTTTAAGGATCTTTTCAGCCTTCTTTGCCTCATCCATAGTAGAAAAAGGACCAGCTGAAATTGTAATTTTACCACCTTTTACTTCTTTGAAGAAGGGGTATTTTTGTTTTTTCAAATAGTCCATCTCTCTTTGTGCATAACGACTATCCTTATAAACTACCAACTGGACTGCATATCTGCCACCCTTCTTTCTAATCTTCTCTTGCTTTGTCTCTATTTTTCGTTTTACTCTACTGGTTGTCTTAGCAGAAACCTTTCTAAACTTTTCTCCTTTAGATGATCCGAATCTCTCCTTCTTCCCAACCGTTTCTCCCCCCTTCTTATCTCTTCTCAGGACTACCTGAGAACGCGCAATGTGCTTACCTTGCTCCACACCAATAGAAAAAGACAAGACAATTGCAATAATAAAGATTATCACTGCACCAATAAACATCTCTGGACTTATAAATATACCCTCAAAAGAATCCTTGCGAGAAGACTTCGGTTTAGTTTCCGTTCGAAAGTTAGAAAAAAGGTCATCCATAATCTACTCCATCTTTATGCCTTCCTGCTGAAGTTTCTCTTTTACCGCAGATTTCTCTACTGCCCGAGCAAACGCTTCCACAACAACACCGTCAAATTGGCTACCACTCTGCTTTTTTAACTCTTTGATAGCCTCTTTTACCGTAAGCCTTTTCCTATAAGGCCTGCCAAAAACCATCGCCTCAAATGCATCCAACACCGCCAATATCTTAGCCCCTAAGGGTATCTGTTTCCCCTTAAGACCCGAAGGATAACCTTTTCCATCATACCTCTCGTGATGGTGTAACAAGATAGGAATAGCAGGCTTTAATATTCCTAAATTCTTTATCAAGTTAACCCCTTCTATGGGATGACGTTTCACTATCTCGAATTCTTCTTTACTTAGGCTATCGGGTTTGTTAAGTATCTCTGTTGGCAAATTCATCATACTTACCGCATGCAGGAGCCCAGCATACCTTATTGCCATAGCCTCCTTATCATCGGTTACTCCTAATTCTTCCGCAATTGCCATCGCTAAATCAGGGAAATACCTCAAATGCCTACGATGTCCAGCATTTTTCTGAGTCTCTAATGCCTGCACCAACGAAGCGATTGTCCCAAGAATAACACTTTCCTGCATTTCATATAATTGAAAATTTCGAATACCCATCACTAATTGTTCAGAGAGTGTCATTAATATCTCCTGATCCATTACATCAAAGGTCTTATTCCTGCTATGTCGAACAACGATAGCACCGATAACATCCTCTAAAAATAGCGGAACTGCCAACATATTTGTTCGTCTTATTATCTCTCCTTGCAAAACCTTTCGTTCTATATCCGGCAACTCCGAAATATGACGTCTTACCTCGGATATATTGCGAGACCTTTCTTTATCAACACTTATCTCTAAATAAACCTCATCAGAATCTTTATCGAATAAGATAACTTTACACTTTTGTGCCGAAAGGATCTGAAGAATTAACAAGCCTGCCTTCAATAAAAACTCTCGTAGATTCCAGGTCGAATTTATCAACCTGTATATCGTATGAATAGTAGACAAGGCAAGTTTATACTTCTTCGTATGGGATAAAGATTTTCTTGTACTCATTTATTGCGTATCTATCAGTCATACCCGCAATATAGTCACAGACAACTCTTTCTATACCTTCCAAGTCTATTCGACGATAAAAATGTTCTGGCATCAACTTTGGTTCCTGTTTATATGCGTAAAACAATTCTCTAATTATCCTCTGCGACTTAAGGGCCCGTTGTTGCAGGCGATAGTGAGTATACACCCGGCTGTAAAGAAACCTTCGCAACCCCTGCTTAAGATCCTTCACAGATTGAGAGAAGTCCACTAATCTGGTCTCAATGCCCCTAACATCGTCGCTATGATTTATTTTAGACTTATCAATCCTATTCTGTAAAGACTTAATAACATCCCACACTAAAAAATCTATAATTCGCCGCACCCCAAAATGTCGATAAAGTTCATCCCTTTCACCCCCTTTCCAAACACTATCTACCACCTCTTTCCAAATGGGTATCTCTTGAACCTCCTCGATGGATACTAAATTCGAGGCCAATGCATCGTCTAAATCATGGCTATCGTAGGCAATCTCATCTGCCACCTCCACCACCTGGGCCTCCAACGACGGTGGTGTTATTCCAAACTCGTTATGGAATTGCTTGGCCTGCAAATATCTGGAACTATGCTTAACTATCCCCTCTCTCACTTCCCAGGTAAGGTTTAGCCCAGGGAAATCTGGATAGCGCATTTCTAATTGATCGACAATCCTTAACGCATGGAGATTATGCTCAAAACCACCCCAAGGAGCCATTAATTCATCCAACACCTTCTCCCCTGCATGTCCAAAAGGGGTATGACCCAGATCATGGGCTAATGCAAGGCTCTCAACTAAGGGTTCATTAAGCCCTAATGCACCACCTATTGTTCGGGCAATCTGAGATACTTCTAAAGTATGTGTAAGGCGAGTACGGTAGTAATCACCTTCATGAAGAATAAACACCTGGGTCTTATACTCAAGCCTTCGGAACGCAGCCGAATGCAATATCCTATCTCTATCCCGTTGAAAGGGGGACCGAAATGGATGCTCTTTTTCAGGATATCTTCTACCACGAGACTTAGATGCAAAACTGGCATAACTTGCCAGCAACCTATCTTCCCGTTCCTTCCACCCAAGCATCCAATCCATGCAAACTATCTCTTTTTTCTCCTACACAGAATTCATTAATAAGTTGATCAAAGCCTATGCCAGCCAATAAAGTCCAGCCGTATACAAAATACAAAAAACCGCGCTAAAACTCAACAGGCTAACACGATCCTTAATCTTCACCCACTCTTTTATATCCGATGCTCTACTGGCTCTTTACTCCCTATCAATATTGCCCCAAATTTACACACTTCATAACATTTCCCACACTTCACACACTTATCTTGCTGAATAACAAAACCTTTCGCCTTTGAACCAGTTATAGCCTCAACTGGACAATTTATATAACACATACCACATCTAACACACTTTTCCTGTATTATCTCATAGCGTATCAACCTCTTACACTTCCCCGAACGACACATTTTCTCTTTCACATGTTCCTCATATTCCTCTCGGAAATAACGCATAGTAGATATAACCGGATTAGGGGCAGTCTGGCCTAAACCACACAAAGACGCCTTTTGCATAGCCTGACAAATAAGGGATATCTTCTCCAAATCCTCTTCTTCCCCCTCTCCCATGGTAATTTTCTCCAGGAGGCCCAACAACTGATATCCTCCAATCCTACATGGAGCACACTTGCCACAAGATTCATCCACACAAAACTTCAAATAAAATTTTGCAATATCTACCATACAATCTTCTTCGTTCATCACTATCATACCACCTGAACCCATTATTGAACCCAATCGGCGTAAATTTTCATAATCCACCGGTGTATCCAACAAATTTTCAGGGATTACCCCACCTGACGGGCCACCGGTCTGGACTGCCTTTATTTTTTTGCCTCCAACTACCCCTCCCCCTACTTTCATTACTATTTCCCTTAAGGTGGTTCCCATTGGAACCTCTATTAGCCCCGAATTTCTAACCTTTCCAGTCAACGCAAAAACCTTTGTTCCTTTGGAAGTCTCTGTCCCTATAGTTGAAAACCAATCTCCACCACGCGAAAGAATAACAGGGACATTCGCCAATGTCTCTACGTTATTTATAACTGTTGGCTTACCCCAGAGTCCCTTTATAGATGGATAAGGAGGTCTTGGTCTCGGAGTACCTCTCTTACCTTCAATAGAGGCTATCAAAGCAGTCTCTTCACCACAAACAAAGGCACCTGCACCCAATCGAATCTCTAAATCAAAACTAAACCCTGAACCTAAGATATCTTCTCCCAATAAACCGTACTCATAGGCCTGATCTATTGCCCTCTGAACCCGCTCAATTGCCAAAGGATATTCTGCCCGTATATAAAAATATCCTTTACTCGCGCCAATAGCATATCCTCCCACTATCATACCTTCGATAACAGAATGAGGATCTCCTTCCAGAACACTTCTATCCATATAGGCACCTGGATCCCCTTCATCCGCATTACATATAATGTACTTTTGATCGGATTGCACATTCCGAGCAAAATTCCATTTCATCCAAGTAGGGAATCCGCCCCCTCCTCTTCCCCTTAATCCACTTTTCTTAAGTTCTTCAATCACATCCTCTGGACTCATAGAAGACAAAACCTTTTCTACAGCAGCATATCCATCCCGAGCCAAGTACTCATCTATCTCTTCTGGATCTATAACACCACAATTTCGAAGCACTACTCTGACCTGTTTGGCATCTGGAGAAAAAGCAAGTCTATCCACAACTTCATCGCCGACAATTGACCTTTCTACTATCTCAGCAATATCCTCTTCCTTGACATTGGCATAATAGATATTATTCGGCCATATTTTTATAACCAATCCCTCGCCATATATACCCAAATCCGCAGCCTGCACTACAAACACTTTACGATCCTCAATCAAAGGTCGAACATATTTAGAAAAAATCCCAGCATAATGACGAGTCAAGTCAGCCTTAACAGCATTTGTATCCTTTATAAATACAATCTTCTCGAAAGGTTTCAACATAATCGCACCTCACTCTTTGATATGCAACTCATAAACATGATCATTAACAATCCGTTTAGAACAAATATGCTCATCGACTATCCTGTGGGCAGTGGCAACATCTACCTTTCCATAGATTACTGTCGGTAAACCCTCCAATGCTACCTCCACTAATGGTTCTGCAAAACACATTCCAAGACAGCCACACTTTTTTAACTTTATATCTAAACCTAATCGCTCAATCTCTTCCTTGAAAATGTCATATGTCTCTTGTGCTCCGGCTGCCAAACCACAAGTACTCATACCCACCTTTATGTAATTTGTTTCCTTCGATCTCGCCTTTAATTCCTCTCTCTTCCTACGAAGATCCTCTAACTTCATTCTCGCCATAATCCCTCCTCACTTAGAGTCTTGCTCCTTAGTATATTGGGCCAAAATATCCATTATCTTCTCAGGATTAACCTTTCCATAGACTTTATCATCTATCATAACTACTGGAGCCAAACCACAACACCCAAGACACCGCACTGTTTCAAGTTGAAACAACCCATCTGGTGTGCTTTCCCCTTCTTTTATTTCCAAGATTTCCTTTAACTTCTCCACTATTTGTGGTGCCCCTTTTAGATAACAGGCTGTTCCCATACATACTGAGATCTTATGCTTTCCTGGAGGGGAAGTCCTAAAAAGGTGATAAAAAGTTATAACTTCATAAATTTGGGCCAAGGGGATACCGGTCTTTTGGGACAAATATAAAGAGACACGCCGAGGGATATATCCAAACTCATCCTGTATGGCATGAAGCATCATTATTAATGCATCCGGCCTTCCTCCCCAGCGATCTACAACGGATTCAACAAGTTCTTTAAGTTGATCTTCTGTTAATTGTTTAGCCATCATCTGTTCTCCTTTTCACAAATCCCCCTAAAACCGAACCTACAGTTCAAAATTAAATTTTACGAGTATAACACAATCTTCTCTCTTATTTCAACTTCATTTATCTCTCTAAATTATCAAACTATCAACACTGGCACTGATAGATAGTCCAAAACCATGCTTAAAAGTTTATGCGGGGGTTGAAGAGCGCTTCTCTTCTTGGTCTCACGTCCAACTACCACCATATCCACACTGTATTTACGGGCAAAATCGATTACTGTTTTCTCTAAATTACCTTCTTCCTGTTCTAATATTATCTTGAGACCTTTATCTTTTACCTCTTCCTCTATTGCATAGAGATACTTCCATCCATCTTCACTTAATTCAACATAGGCCTCACTTTCACTCTTTTTCAAAAGTTTAACCATCACCTTTATGACTTTGGGAGAAATTACATTCAAGGCAATTATTCGCGCTGATAAAGCCGATGCAATTTCAATAGCAACTGATGCTGCTCTAAAGGCCTCCTCTGATCCTTTAACCAAAAGAAGTATGTTCTCTATCTTCTTTGCCATAACTATTTATTTTAACATAATCAGACAGAATTTAGAAATGCAGAACCTATTCTAACAATAGTGGCCCCTTCCTGGATGGCTATCTCAAAATCTGAACTCGTCCCCATGGATATCTCCGCCAATCCCATTTCATTGGCCAAACTTCTCACCTTAGAAAAGATATCCCGCAAAATACGCTCATCTGCCCTAAAAGGAGCCATAGTCATAAGCCCCACACACTCAATAAATTTCATCTCTTTATCTATCAACTCAAGGGCATACCACAGATCTTTTTCCTCAGTAAAACCATATTTAGTTTTCTCTTTATAGAGATTTGCCTCTAATAAAACTTTTACCTTTCTACCTCTTCTCTCTGCTCTTTTGTTTAAGGCATAAATCAAATCTACCCTATCCAAAGAATGAAATAATTCAAAATCCAACGATAAAAAACGATTTATTTTATTGGTCTGTAGGTGTCCAATAAAATGCCATTTTATTGGTAAATCAGAAAGAGCCTTCATCTTCTTTTGAGCCACTTGAATTTGATTTTCACCAAATATGTTTAAGCCCAGTAAAAATATTTCTCTAATGGTCTCCTCATCCATATATTTCGAAGCAACCAAGACTTTGACTTCATTAGGGGACCGACCAGAATACTGACAGGCAAGATTGATCTTCTCTCGAATGCGTATCCAATTCTCTTTAATACCCATAGGAATCAAAAAGCCGGTGGCTGACAGGAATTTCTAATTACCAATTCTGTGTGAAGATAGATCTTATGAGGCGCAACATGGGACATATACAGATGTCGTCCCTTTCGATTCTCAATTATGCGATGTAACTCTTCCACCGCCTCTCTTGCCATCTCCAACAATGGTTGCTTTACTGTAGTAAGTGGAACAGGGGCCTGAATAGCTGCTGGACTGTCGTCAAATCCAACAATAGATATATCCCGAGGGACATTTATCCCATGTTCTCGTAGGGCAAATAAAACTTCTAAAGCCATTTCATCACTGGCCACAAATATTGCAGTAGGCCTTTCCTTTAGTTTTATTAACTTTTCCGTAGCGATCCGAGCCGAAAGACGTGAGAAATCCCCTTCTTGCACATACTCTGGACAAATCCTAACACCAGCCTTAAGTAATGCCTCCTTATAGCCAATTAATCTATCATTTGCTGACTGAGTCCGCAAATCTCCAGTAATATGGGCTATCTTGGTATGTCCCAAAGAAAGCAAATATTCCACAGCCTCTCTGGCCCCACCACGATTATCTATTGCGAAACAATCCACAGGTATATCATCAACCACATTGTTTATAACAACTGTCGGGACTCCTCTTTCTACACTATTCTTGATACACTCATACTGAGTAAAGGTATCAGCAAATATCACTCCACCGGCCGCGATTGGTAAATCCGGCCTTTCTCGAGTTGCCACATATAAGAGTAAATCCAATCCCAAGGCATCACAGACTATCCCAACCCCTCTAAGGATCTCAACTGCATAAAAAGAATAAAATAATCCTTCATAATGTGGAATAACCACAGCAACTGTGCGAGTTTTCCCTCCCGCCAGTCTTTGCGCACTTATATTGGGATGGTACCTCAACTCCTTTATCGCCAATTGGACCTTTTTTCGTGTCTCCTCTTTTACATTGGGATGGTTATTTATGACACGTGAAACTGTTGCGGGAGAAACTCCTGCATATTTTGCTACATCAAAGATGTTGACTGCGGACTTCACCGTTCACCTTCTTATTTGGCAATCAAAGCATCACCCTCTGGATCAATGATAGTGGCAGTAACAAAGATCAAAAGATTTCTTCGATTGACCTCATCTGACGTCTTACGGAACACCTGCCCTAATAAAGGAATATCCCCTAATATTGGGACTTTCGTTAAAACCTTCGTGCGATTTTCCTTTATCAAACCGCCCAAGACCACTGTATCGGTATTATCCACCACTACATTAGTGCTAAGTGTACGGGATGTAAACTTGGGCAAAGAAACCCCACCCGTGTATTCAAAATAGTTCTTCGTGGCATCACTTACCTCAGGGAGCAAACTTAAACTGATGGTCTTCAGATCATCTCCAACACTTGGTGTTACCCTCAAGATAATTCCAACATCCCTTTTAACAAAATCAGTTGGAACATTCTCATAGCGTGTCTCGCCACCATCATCGTAATCCCCATCCCCGTTTATATCGAATTGCACTATCTGAAATTCATACCGAGTAGGATAAATCCATTCATCAACCACTTTTATAGTAGCCATCTGGTTGTTTAATGTGGTTACCCTCGGGGATGACAATGTCCGTGTATTCTGCGTCTGCATCAAGGCATGGAGCACTGCCTGAAACTGTGGTTTTGTCAATACCCCTTTATAGGTCAAGTTTAAGCCTGAGGCTGTATCAACAAAATTTGAAAATGAAAAACCACTATCCTTAGCCACTCCATGTTTCATCTTTCCTCCCTTACTATCCACTGCCCAATCTTCATTCGCAATCTTCCATTGGACCCCAATCTCCTTTAGATCGGTAACATCTACCTCTAAAAACTTTGCCTCGATAAGGACCTGTACGGGAGTAACATCAAGATTCCAGAGTATCTCTTCAATTTTCTTGATATTGGCCGGGGTGTTTGTAACTATTAAAGAAGCTGTTCTCTCATCTAACACCAACTTACTTCCAGAGGGCCAATCAACTGCTTCTTGTAGGATATCCTTAAGCGTCTTTACCTCACTAACAGATGCCCCACTTCCCAAATCCACACTACCAGTTGTAGTCAAAGTAAACTTACTATAAAGACCAATCCCCTTGTTTAGGTGATAGACCTTTGTCTCCATTGGTTCCTTTTCTAACTGATCGGGGGTAGTAATCCATACTGCATCCTCGTCTATCTGATAGGTCAAATTATAGGATTTCAACAAATATTTCAATGCCGACTCTAACGGCATATCTGTTATATCTATAGTAACCTTATAATCTTGCGCCAATACAGAGGCTGACGGAATTATATTTACTCCAGTTTGTTTGGCAAAAAATCTAAGGACATCTATTAAAGATACATCCTCAAAATTTGCCGTAATCTTTTGTTGTAATTTTTTCTTTATTGGTGGCAGATTTATCAACCGTTTTTTCCTCCTCTGTTCAATATTTACCTTTTTCTTCTTCAATTTAGTGGAGACCATTCCATTTTTCATTACCTCTGCTAGCATCTTCTTATCCTTCTCATCTAATTTTTTCTGCAGAGATTCTTTTTCCAAAGCAAACATTTTTTCCTTTACATTAAACAATTTAGTCTTTGCTTTTCTATCATTAGGGAACAAAAATAGTATATTTTCATATACAGACGCCGCTGCCTTATACTTTCCCTGTTGTTCAAACCGTTTAGCATCCTCATATAACTTCTCTACAATCTTGGCCTTCAACTCTTCTGTTTCTTTTTCGCGATTTAAGGCCTTAATATCTTTTTCGCGTTCTTTTATTAGATCCAAATATTCTTTAGCATAGGGAGAATAATAAGACATTCCCAACTTTTTCTCTTCCTGATAAACCTGTCTAAATAAATTACGCGCTTCTACATAGTTGCCTCGTTCATAAGATTCTTTAGCACTTTCATAGACTTCTCGCAATTTAGGATATTTTTCTTCTTGCAAAACAGTTTGTCTCTTTCTTAGATCTGCTTCCCGCTCCAACATTTTCCTGGCCTTTTTAGATAAAGACACTGCGGTCTTATTCTCAGGATCAATATCAAGTATATCCTCAGATATCTCTAAGACTTTTCCATAATCGCCTTTTACCAACGCCTCTTGGGCCTTAGACTGCATATCTCGAATTAGGGAAGATTTATTGGGGACATCACTCTGAGTTTCCCCTTGTGCCAATCTCATAGAAGCCAAGCGATCATCAACACTTTCTCTTGCTCTGGCTTTTGCTTCTTCCACCTTGGCCATAAGATGTGTAAACTTTTTTGCCAACGAACGCAAACGACTTCTTTGAGATGGAGTAAAACCTTTTATCTTTTGTAATTGAGAAATTTCTTTTGCAACTACGCCTGTTTTTCCCCAATCGTCCTTAGCCTTGGCCAACAGGGCATCCAAGGCATCTAATCTTTCTTCAAGTTCTTTTTCTCTTTGAACTTTCGCTAAAATCCACATTTCTTTATTTATTTTCTTGGCCAATCTCTCTTGATCCAAAGACAAATCCCTACCTCGAGAAGAAACCTCCTGTTCCATATCCTCCATCATCTTTTTTCGAGCCAATCGATACCGTCTCTCTCGCATTTCTTTTTCCTTAGCAATTCGCTTCAGTTCTTGCTGATGCAATCTCTCAATCTTCTTACGCAACGCCAATGCCTTGCGATTATTAGGCGAAATTGCCAATACCTCACTCACCAATTTCCTTGCCAACTCAAATTGCTTTGTTCTCAATTTCTCTTTAGCCTGTGCCAATTGGGAATTTACTTCCTCGTTAAGTTGTCTCTTAGATAAGCGTTCAAGTTCCCTATGATATCTACGCTCTAACTGATTTAGTCCTTTTCCTAAAAACCTCGCCCGTTGATAGACCTCATCTTTAACCCTTGATAATAATCTTCGATCCAAAACCAATTTAGGTAAGTTTTTCGATTCAATATGACGTTCTGCAAATTTCCTTTTCTTACTTTCTTTTACATTTTGAGATGTCCTTACTTTATTTCTATTATCATATTTCTCATTTCCATTAAAACCAACCCCAACTTCTGCTTTACCCTCTTTATCCTTAACCTTCGCCAGTTTCGTCCTTTCTATTTTCTTAACATCATTTTGGCTTATTACATCTTTTTTCGATGTTGCATTTTTCCTTTTAATTTCCTCCTGTGTCAATAAAATAAGATCCAAAAGGGCTTGCGCTTCAACATTATCCGGATAGTATTCAAGCACTTTTTGACACAATGAAATAGCCCGATCAAACTTTTGTTCTTCTATTAACCTACGAGCCTGATTCAATAATCCCTGAACATCTGCCTCTAATAATCCAACCTGTTGTCCAAATTCCAACTTTTTATGCTCCACCTGCTTAGATGCTAATCTCATCCGTCTCTTCTCAGCCGCATCTTCTTCTATTTGACGAAGAAGGCTCTTTCTTCTCAATATCTCACTACGCCATCGGCTTTTCGCACGGCGATAGAGATCCCAAAGGTCCTTATTACTTGAATTCAGATGCAACCCCTCTTTGGCCAGACGAAGAGCAGATGCATAATCCCCCATTTTAAGGGCCATTATCCCCCGTCTCAATTTTATATCTGCATAATAAAGGGACTCTGCCTTCTCTATCTGTTTAAGCATTTCTTTTGCATAACGATTTTTCGGATCTATGTTTTTTAATATATCCTTTACCACTATTTTTGCGCTCACAAAATCACTATTCTGGAGATACACTTGGGCAGATTTCAATGCCTGCTGAACCTTATAGAACTTCACTTTTTCCTCTAATTCTTCCAAAACTTTCTGAACTCTATTCCTGAATTTGGGGCAAATACGCTTTGCCTTTTCTATCTCTGATCTTGCAGTTGAAAAATCATATACCTTCAATGCACTCTTGGCTAATTCTATATGCTTCTCAAATTCCCTCTCAAGTTCTCTCTCCCTAATCTCTCTCGCCAATCTCTTACCAGCCTCTTGATATCTATCGGGAGCATTCTCCAACAACGCCAACAAATCCTTCGCCTTCTCCACCTCGCCCATCT
>JAMOOT010000014.1 GCA_027065215.1 Candidatus Omnitrophota bacterium
GGAGAAACTGTCATCTGGGCTTAGTGTAAGTCAGGTTAAAGTGGCTGTAGATAACGATGCCACTGTTATGGCCTTGGCTGAGGCAAGGGTAGGTGCAGGTAAAGGGTTTTCTAATGTGGTATGTGTTACCCTTGGCACGGGAGTGGGGGGTGGAATTATTATTGATGGCAGGGTGTATCGGGGAAGCGATGGGGTCGCAGGAGAGATAGGGCACTTTCCATTAGTCCCTTGGGGTAAGGATTGCAGTTGTGGAGGGAAGGGATGCCTTGAGCGTTATGTTGGAAATTCTGCCCTTATAGGTTGGGCAAGAAAGATGAAGATTTTGGGGCCAAGAGAAGCAGGATTGGAAAAAGTAACCCAGTTGGCGCGCCAAGGTAATAAAAAGGCAATTGAGTTTTGGGACCGAGTCGCTTATACAATGTCTCCGACGATAGTTGGATTGGTAAACCTATTGAATCCTGAATTGGTTATTATCGGTGGTGGAGTGGCCAATGCAGGAAAGTTTCTCTTAGTGCCGTTACGCAATTATGTGCGCAGGTATGCTATGCAGGTTCAGGGAAGGCGGGTTAAAATAGTAAAGGCAAAATTGGGGAATTCAGCTGGTATTATAGGTGCTTCTTTTCTGGTGAGGTAGGTGGCTGTGTGGGTAGAAGCAAAATTTTGGGAAAAGAGGGGCGATGAGATAAGGTGTCTTTTATGTCCGCACCAGTGTCTTATTGGCGTGGATAGAGTAGGTCGGTGTGGAGTTAGAAAGAATGTAGGCGGGAGACTTGTGTCTCTTTCCTACGGCAGGGTGGTTGCCAGCAATCTTGATCCAATAGAAAAGAAACCTATATTTCATTTTTTGCCGGGATCACTTTCCTTCTCCATTGCTACACCGGGTTGCAATTTTCGGTGTAGATTTTGCCAGAATTGGCAGATTTCACAAGACCTATCGTGGATTGAAAAGCTGGAATTTGTTAAGCCAGAGAGGGTAGTAGAGATTGCATTGCGCTATCAAGCCAGTTCTATTTCTTACACTTATACCGAGCCCACGATATTTTATGAATATGCCTATGATATTTGCGAATTGGCAAGGGAGAAAAATCTTGCTAATATATTTGTATCGAATGGGTTTATCAATCCTGAGCCGGCTAAGAGATTAAAAGGCCTTCTCGATGCGATAAATGTGGATCTAAAGGCCTTCAACGATGAAACTTACCAAAAAATTTGTGGGGGGCGTTTGGGACCGGTTTTGGATACCATTAGGTTGATGCACGAATTGGGGGTTTGGGTGGAGATAACAACTTTGTTGATTCCGGGTATAAATGATTCGGATGAAGAATTGGCCAACATCGCTGAATTTATTGCTGGGATAAGTATAGACATCCCTTGGCATATCAGTGCATTTCATCCTGACTATAAGATGTTGGATCGAGGGCCTACTCCACTTCAGACCTTGCTCAGGGCAGAAAGCATAGGGAAAAAAGTGGGACTTCGTTACATTTATTTAGGGAATGTTGCGCGAGAAGAGAATACATACTGCCCTGAGTGCGGGGCTCTGCTTGTGAGGCGTATAGGATTTAATGTGTTGGAGAATTACCTATCTATCAATGGGGGGTATTGTCCAGAGTGTGGTTTTAAGGTAGAGGGCCTATGGAGTTCTATAGACAATCCTGGATAAATATAAACTTAGATGCCTTGTACCATAATTTACAGGAAATAAAATTCCTGTTTCCGACGGGTATTTATGTAATTGCAGTAGTCAAGGCTGATGCCTATGGGCATGGAATACTGCCTATTGCGCGATACTTGGAATCAAAGGCAGTGAATTATCTCGCAGTAGCGAGTTTGGACGAAGCAATATTCTTGCGAGAAAATGGCATTCGATCTCCTATATTGGTAATGGGGCCTGTGTCCACAAGAGATATTCAGATAGCCCAGTTTTACAATGTTACCCTAACCGTTACTGACGAGGGCTTCGCTAAGGAACTTCGTAGGTATGTTGTAAACCATTTGGATTCAAGTTTGAAGGTGCATATAAAAATAGATACTGGTATGCGTAGGTTGGGCCTTTCCCTTGCCCATGCTGAGGATGTGATAATCTCTCTTTTCACTTCTGGACTTGCGTTAGAGGGGATATACACTCATTTTGCAAGTGCTGATAGTGATCCAGACTTTACCTTGACTCAAATAAACAGGTTTTCTGGGTTATTGCGCAGATTACGCGCAAAGGGGATAGATTTTGATTTAGTTCATATTTCAAACAGTGCCGGATTAGTATATCGTCGAGTATTTGAAGGTATGTCGAACGCAGTAAGGCCGGGCCTTGCACTTTATGGTGCTTACGCAAGCACTGATTTAAGAGATTTAATGCGTTTAGAACCAGTGCTTTCTCTTCATTCTCGAATAGCTGTTATTAGGGAATTACGACCCGGTGAAGGATTGGGTTACAATCACACGTATATATCTGATAGGTGGCGTAGAGTGGCAGTGTTACCTATAGGTTATGGAGATGGGTATCCGAGGGTGTTGTCGAATCGAGGATGTGTGTTAATAAGAGAGAGGCGGTGTCCAATAGTAGGCAAGATATGTATGGACCAATTATTTGTGGATGTAAGTGAATTGGACGAGGTTCGGGTAGGAGATGAAGTAGTTTTGATTGGTCGTCAGGGACAGGAAGAAATTAGGGTTGAAGAGATCGCCTCATGGTGCAATACTATTGCTTATGAATTGTTGTGCCAGTTGGGTAGGCGACTCCCGCGGAAGTATTCTTCGCGCAGGTTCCGAGTGAGTCGAGAGGATGTTGAAAATAATGCTGTAAGGCGGAAAGAGGTTGGAGATAAAGTGAAGAGATATGTCTTGAACCGAGACCGCGGGCAAGTTAAGGATTTAATTTGAAGTAATAAGAGGAGGTAGAAGATGGATACGATGATCTTAGAGATAATGAAGGAGATCTCAGTAAAGACAGAATCCAGGATAGTGTTGATAGTTTTAGATGGAATTGGTGATTTACCCAATGAAGGCGGTAAGACTCCTCTGGAGGCAGCGACTACACCTAATCTGGACAGATTAGCAATGAACTCAGCACTTGGATTACTCGATCCTATATATCCCGGAATCACGCCAGGAAGTGGGCCGGGACATTTGGGCCTCTTTGGTTATAATCCATTGAGATATTGGATTGGCAGGGGAGTGCTTTCGGCATTGGGAATTGGATTGGAGATGGGCCCAAACGATGTCGCTGCGAGGGGTAATTTCTGCACTATAGATGAGTCAGGTAAGGTGGTTGACAGACGTGCTGGCAGGATCCCAACAGAATTAAATGCAAAATTGTGTGAAAAGATTTCTTCGGCAGTTAAAGAGATAGATGGAGTAAAGGTCGTCGTAAGACCTGAAGAAGAACATCGGTTTGTTCTTTTACTTTCAGGACAAGACCTTGGGCCCCATGTAAGTGATACTGATCCGCAGAAAACCGGACTTGAGCCTCTTGCTCCGCAGGCATTGGATAAAGATTCAGAGAAAACCGCTAAGGTAGTGGCCAAGTTTGTTGATATTGTTAAAGAGGTTTTAAAAGATGAGCATCCAGCCAATATGGTCCTTTTGCGAGGATTTGATAAGTTGCCTCACATCCCTTCTCTTCAGGAACTATACAAGTTGACTCCTTGCGCAATTGCCTCTTATCCAATGTATAAAGGAATTTCCCGTGTTGTTGGTATGGAGGTCTTGAAGCTGGAAGGGCATGGAGAGTTGTTGGAAGAGAAGATGACTTTGTTTGAAGAGAACTATGACAAGTATGATTATATATTCTTCCACATCAAGAAGACTGACAGTTATGGAGAAGATGGAAATTTTGATAGTAAAGTTCATCAAATAGAGGCCTTTGATGCGGTCTTACCACGTATATTGGCCAAGAAACCGGATGTCTTGGTTATTACTGGTGACCATTCAACCCCTTGCGTGTTAAAGTCCCATTCCTGGCATCCTGTCCCAGTTCTTCTTTCAGCCAAATATCTGCGGTATGATCCTTGTGAGCGATTTACTGAAAGAGAGGCCTTGAAAGGGTCCTTGGGCCGGATGTATTCTATGCAGTTGATGCCACTTATGATGGCCCATGCAGGGAAGTTGAAAAAATACGGAGCATAGGTATATCTCGAACATGGAGGGCATTTATGGCAGGTATATTCAGGGCTTATGATATACGTGGTATATATCCTGATGAGATAAATGAAGATTTGGTATACAAAATTGGGCTTGCTTTGGTGAAGTTGTTCCCCAATGTAGAACGATTTTGTGTTGGACGAGATGCACGCAGGTCATCGCCACAACTCTTTTCTGCTATGACAAAGGCCTTGACAGATAGCGGGAAGGATGTAGTGGATATTGGCTTGGTCTCCACACCTATGGCATATTTTGCTTCAGGAAGGTATGGATTTGGCTGCACAGTGCAGATTACGGCCTCCCACAATCCCAAAGAGTATAATGGTATGAAGGTGTGTCGGGAAAACGCAATTGCCTTAAGCTATGAGACAGGGATAGGAGAGATTGAGAGATTGGTTAAAGAGGAGGACTTGAAGATTCCTGACGGGGTTAGTAAAGGAAAGA
>JAMOOT010000015.1 GCA_027065215.1 Candidatus Omnitrophota bacterium
GCAGATAAGAAGATTGGCTATAATCTTGGAAATAGGTTTTCATTAGAGGTTTCTTCTAAGCATAGAAATGGTTGGATAGAAGAAGATAAGTTATTTGGCCGATTGGGGGATGTGTTGCGAAAGCATAGCGATAAATTAAAGCGGTTCTATGAGTTTGTGTATAAAAGAGTTAAGCAGGATAATGGTGTGTTGGGAAAGGGTAAACAAGTCGAAGAGACTTATCGCTTTGCAGAGGATGTTACGAGGCAGGTCTTGCCTATATTAAAAGAAATATTAGATGTAGTTCCTCCAGAGGATGTTGGAGTGTGTTTCAAGATCTATGAAAGGAACTTGGCTTACCTCCTTTATATTCTTCCTCCCAATAGTAAGTTGAGTGAGGAGTTTATGGAGATCATTAAAAAATTGGTGGATTCAGATCCGAAATTTCTTTGGAATGGAAAGGAAGATAGGTTGTTTGGATTTGTCTTTACAAAGGAGGGCTTAAGATTTGTCTCGACGTATAAAACATATTTTATTTCTGCAGTTGTCTTCCGTTATGTGGTTTATGGAGAAGGGTGGTGGAAGAAGTTTTTTGATGAGGAGTTGGTTAAGGGGTTGCAAAAGTGGGCTGATAATATGCTGGCCAATAGGAGAGTGCGGATGGATGGATGGGTGGTTTTGGCTAATCTGAAACGTACGTTGGAGGAAATGTGGACGTTTTATGTTATGAATTCTGGTTTTAGAAATAGGTGTAGGAAGTTGAGTTTATCTCTATGGGAGGCTTTGAGATCTTTTGATAAGCTGATGAGTGAGGTTGAAACTGCTATGGATTTTGCTTTTAAAGCACAGAGGAGGGTTTATTTGTTTCGTATGTTGATGGAACAAATGTGTGCTTGTAGTAATCCTTACCTCTCTGGTATCTTTTGCGAAAAAGGGTATGCCGCATTCCTTGCCATCCAGATGGATAATATCTATCCCAGGATTGTCGCGGAATGTTTGGCTATGGCTGGGACGGACTATTTGGATGTGGATTCGGATTTGTTGAAGGATGTTAAAAAAGGTAAATTATTCCGCTTTTTTGAGAATGTCTCTTCCGATAATTTGGAGCAGAAAGCACGGATGCTGCGACGGATCTTACAGTATATGCCGAACTCTTTTGATGAGATGCGTGGTTTCTCAACAGAAGATTTGATTTGGTTGTTTTTCTCTGAAAAAAAGCCGGATAAGGATATTAGAAAATTAGTGGAAATAGCACGATATATTCCGATTTTGTTTTCTTTAGAACATCGTAATTGGTTTTCGGATGTGGCAGATGCGCGATGGACTGAGGAGACTGTACCAGTGTTGGCTTTCTTATCAGTGGTGAGTAAAGATGGTTTATCTCGAGAAGAGTTGGCAAAAAAACTAACAGATTTGATGCGAGGAGAAAATGTTTGGTTACAGCGGCTTAGAAAATGGGGTATTAACTTTGGTTTGAGTGTCCCGAAGTTGGATGCAAATTCTTTTTTGACTGATCGGTTTTTGCCTTTTTGGGTAGCAGTTGCTGTTAAAGGGGAATTAGATTATTATTTGAAGCGTTTGGGAATAGGTGGTGAAAGATTTGCTGATTTTCTTTTAGCGGAACTCTATGTCTCAGAGAGTGATGTAAAATCTGCAAAGGGAATTATCCCTGAGATAGTTTTACTTCGGGAATTGATTTATGGTATGAAAAAGGGTGTGTCTTCTGATCGGGTAGATAGAGTGATGCAGAGATTGGTTTCCCGAGTAAAGAAGTTGGATCCGATTGTTGAGAAGATGTCCACTAATGGAGAAATAAAGATAGAAGATTTAAAAGGGACTGCTTGGAGTTGGCATTTTATGGTTTATAAGAAAACGTTGGAATCAAACAAAAAAGTCAATATTTTTTTCCCGTTGGAATCGGAGGATGACAATGTTAAAGATAAGATTATTCAGGAGTTGAAGAAATCGGGGTTTACTTATCGGAAGAAGGGAGATGTTTATGTCAGAACTGTAGGTAATATAACTTTTCAAGTGAATATGAGAAAAGTCTCACCTAAATTGATTGATAGAGATTTATTTATCCTTTCTTCTCCTGATGCACCGTATAGTGAGGCATTATTTGTGCCTCTCTTAGGACAATTGTCATTTGATAGTACATATGCTCTGGTTAATACTAATCCATTTTCTATGTTTTATCTTGGGATACCTGTTTTAATTACAAAAGGGAAGGAGAATGTAGTCTTTAATTATTGGGTTACTGGTGCCAATAGTTGGTTCCCAATGGTTGGGGCAAAGGATTGGAGTGAGGCTGTGAAGGCGATGGTTTTGTTTTTTGAAGAGATGGAAAAAAGTAAGGATGGGGTGGAGTTTTTAAAAAGATTACGTAGGGAATTGGATAAGAATGGCCTTTCTCATATATCGATTGCTAATGAAGATAAATCGCTTCTTCTGCTCGATCCCGAGTCCTTGGAGCATGTTTCATTGGAGGACTTTTTGCAAAAGCAGAAGGAGAAAAAGATTCCGGATAAGAAAAATAATAAGAAAAATAACAAGGAAAAGTTTGATGTATCAAAAATGATTTCCTATTTACTAATACTTACTTCTGTAGTAGGAACCTTTGCCTTGTTGTCGCCATCGATTAGTTTTGCTGGAGGCATAGGTGATGTGGTGGCTGGTAGCAGCAATAGTGCGTGGATAATTGGTGGGATAGCAGCAGTGTTAGGTGGTGTAGGTTATTGGATGTGGAAGAAGAGGAGAGATGGAATGCGAAAGGATTTAGAGAGTATAAAGATATCGGATCTTGGTTCATCTGCTTTATTGAGATTAGCGGTGGAGAAAGGATTATTGGAACAAAAGGAACTGGATGATATTTTGAAGGAGATACGGGAAGTACATAAAGATGATCCTATAGGGCAGATGTATGCAAAGGCGTATTTGGTGAGCGAAGTATATCCGCAGTTTATGGGGATGATAGATTTGTTGGATCTGACGGAAGCGGAGAAGAAAAAGATGAAGAAAGGGATAAAGAAGGCTTCTCGGTATTATAAGCGAGAGTATGTCAAGAAAGGAAGAGGAGTTTCTTTTGAGGATAGGAGGGTAATAGGATCTAATATAAAGCCTGGAGGGATAGACCTGCGGACAGTGGTTCTGACCCCGGTGAATTATGGAGGAGTTGGGATAGGAGTATAACTGCTTTACAAAGATAGAGTTTTGTCCTAAAATATGCCCACCTCCTTCGAAACGGTCTTGAAGGAGTGTGGGTTTTTATTACCCTATACCTTTCGGCAGATAAGTCGTAGGAGGAACCTGAGGAGGTATATGGTATGAGGGAAAGGTTTTCTACTCTTGCTCGATTATGTGATGAGAGGTCTTGGAGGGCATTGGAGGCCTTGGATCAAGAGGATGTGTTTTCTTTTTTGGAGGAATTTATACGATTGTGTGAACCGGATTCAGTTTTTGTTCGTACGGATTCTAAGGAAGATGCAGAATATATACGGAGAAGGGCGTTAGAGTTGGGAGAGGAAAAGGCATTAAAGATAGAAGGACATACAGTCCATTTTGATGGTATGAAGGACCAGGCTCGCGATAAGGTGAATACTAAGTTTTTAGTAGGACCAAATGTGAATTTGGGACCTTCTCTAAATACAATTGATAGGGAAGAGGGAGTGAAAGAGATAAAAGAGATTTTGAAAGGGAGCATGAGGGGGAAAGAGGCGTATGTCTTGTTTATGGGGTTAGGCCCAGTTAGTTCTCCTTTTTCTCTTTATGCGGTGCAGATAACTGATTCGGCCTATGTCGCTCATTCGGAAGATATACTTTATCGACCGGCTTACGAGGCGTTTAAGGATGCCCGGCCAAAAAAGTTTTTCCGATTTGTACATTCGGTAGGGAGATTGGATGAGAGAGGAAATAGTGTAAATATCGATAAGCGCAGAATATATATAGATTTGGGCCATGAAATAGTCTATAGTGTTAACACGCAATATGCTGGTAATACTATAGGGCTTAAAAAACCTGCCTTGCGGTTGGCTATTCACCGAGCAAATAAAGAAGGGTGGTTGGCCGAACATATGTTCCTTATGGCTGTCCACGATAGGGAAGGGAGAAAGGCATACTTTACTGGGGCTTATCCTTCTGCTTGTGGAAAGACCTCTACCTGTATGGTGGAGGGGGAGAATATTGTGGGTGATGATATCTCTTATCTCAGAGACATAGATGGAGAGGTAAGAGGAGTGAATGTAGAAAGGGGTGTGTTTGGGATAATAAGGGATGTGAATTCAGAGGATGATCCTTTGATATGGGATGTCTTAACGAGTTCTGGTGAAGTGATATTTTCCAATGTTTTGGTGGTAGATGGGGTGCCGTATTGGCAGGGTGATGGTAGAGATATTCCAGATGCAGGTGAGAATTTTTCTGGCAAATGGTATAAGGGGAAAAAAGACGAAGAAGGAAATGAGATTCCTTATGCCCATCCAAATGCTCGGTATACAATAAGACTTTCTTCCTTAAGGAATTGTGATACTGAGGCCTTGAATTCCAAGGACGGGGTCAAAATAAGTGCTATTATCTACGGCGGG
>JAMOOT010000016.1 GCA_027065215.1 Candidatus Omnitrophota bacterium
GGAGATAAAGAATAAATTAACTGCTGCAGGTGCAGTGGTTGAGTTGGAATAATGTCGGTAAGCCTTGATTATTGATGTGGGACGTTTGGTCCAACCAATAAATTGATAACCTTTAAACGGTTTGGAGAGGTATGAAAAGAATAAGTTTTGGCCGGGTTAAGGAACAGGTTAAGTTGCCTTATTTGTTGGAGTTGCAGATTAATTCGTTTAATAATTTTCTGCAGATGGATGTTTCTCCTTCTAAGCGGAAAAATCAAGGCTTAGAGTCAGTCCTACGCGAGATATTCCCAATAGAGATACCAGAGAAGGGCGTTCGGTTGGAGTATGTCTCTTATTCTATAGGGATTCCGCGTTATTCTATTGAGGAGGCCAAGAGAAGAGGCGTTACTTATTCTGCTCCATTAAGGGTCAGGTTTAGATTGATTTATAAAGAAGAGGCTAAGGAGCAGGATGTGTATATGGGAGAAATTCCCCTTATAACGCCTAATGCCTCCTATGTGATAAATGGTGATGAACGGGTTGTTGTAAATCAATTACAGCGTTCTCCGGGGGTATTCTTCATTGAAGAAGAGCATCAGACTGGACGTTCCATGTTTTTGGCTCGAATTATCCCTCATCGGGGGGCGTGGATTGATTTCCACTTTGATTTTGCTGATGCTTTAGTGGCCCAGATTGATCGGCGTAGGACATTTAATGGGGCTGACTTGTTACGAATGTTTGGTTTTTCTACGGATGAAGATATAAAGAAAGCCTTGGGTGATGAGGCCCTAATAAAGGCTATAGAGCCGACTCTCAAGAAGAGTCATCATAAAGATATGGAGTCAGCGCTATTGGAATTTCATCGCAAAATGCGTCCCACAGAGCCTTCTACTCAGGAGATAGCCCATAACCTATTTACTCGGGTCTTTTATGACCCAAGATATTACGATATGGGAGAGGTGGGGGCATTTATTATCCATCGTAAGTTAGGGATAAAGATATCTTCTAATAAACGGGTTCTTACTCCAGATGTAGTATTGGCGACGGTTAAGTATTTGTTGTCATTACAAGCTGATTTAGGGGGTAAGCCAGATGATATAGATCATTTAGGGAATCGTAGGGTAAAACCAACAGGTGAACTTTTGCAGGAGCAAGTTAGAATTGCTTTGGTTAGGATGGAGCGGGCGATTAGGGAGAGAATTTCTATATTGGGGGAGAATGATCTTAAGAAATTAATGCCACAACATGTGATAAATTATAAGTTTCTTTACAATCAGATACACGATTTCTTTGCCCGTTCTCCGTTATCTCAATTTATGGACCAAGTTAATCCTTTGGCCGAGACTACACATAAACGTCGTTTGAGTGCCTTAGGGCCAGGTGGTCTATCTCGTGAGAGGGCTGGTTTTGAGGTTAGGGATATTCACCCTTCTCATTATGGGAGGATTTGTCCGATAGAGACGCCAGAGGGCCCTAATATCGGATTGATAAATTCTCTTGCTTGTTATGCTCGCGTTAATAAATTAGGATTTTTAGAGACGCCTTATATCAAAGTAGAGAATGGTAAGGTTACAGGGAAAGTGGAATATTTGACAGCAGAAATTGAAGAGGAAAAGATTATAGCAAATGCCAATGCCGAAATAGATGAAGAAGGTAGGCTTGTTGGACCTTTGGTGTCTTGTCGGCATAGAGGCGATTTCCCTCAAGTGCCACCGGAGAGGGTTGAATACATAGATGTTTCTCCCAAGCAGTTGGTTTCAGTGGCGGCTTCTTTAATCCCATTTTTAGAGCATGATGATGCCAACCGAGCCTTGATGGGTTCTAATATGCAAAGGCAGGCAGTTCCTCTTATGAAAACCGAGGCGCCAATTGTTGGAACTGGTATGGAGGCCAAAGTTGCCCGTGATTCAGGAGCGGTTGTGGTTGCTAAGGAGGCTGGGGAAGTTGTATATGTGGATGCCAATAAAATAGTTATTAGAGGAAGAAGTGGTGAGACTACGTATAAACTATGTAAATTCCAGCGATCCAATACCAATACATGTATAAATCAAAAACCGATAGTAAAACCTGGACAAAAGGTTCGGAGAGGTGATGTTATAGCCGATGGCCAAGCGACTGCAGAAGGTGAACTTGCCTTGGGTAAGAATCTTTTGGTTGCGTTTATGCCATGGCGAGGGTATAACTTCGAAGACGCAATTATTATTAGTGAGAATGTGGTAAAGGAGGATGCCTACACCTCGATCCATATAGACGAATTTGAGATCGAGGCTCGGGAAACTCGTCTTGGGAATGAGGAGATTACTCGTGATATTCCTGGTATAAGCGAGGATGCCTTAAAAGATTTGGATGAGACGGGTGTTATTCGTATAGGGGCTGAGGTGAAGCCTGGCACTATACTGGTAGGCAAGATTACTCCTCAGACCGAGAAAGAACTCTCTCCAGAAGAGCGATTGCTTAGAGCGATATTTGGGACCAAGGCTGGCGATGTAAAAAATACCTCTTTGGTCGCTCCTCCTGGTGTTGATGGGGTTGTTGTTAGGGTAGAAGTCTTTGAACGTAAGGATCCAAAGAAAAAGACAAAAAAAGACAAGCAGTTGGAAAATGCAAAAATAAAAGAGATAGAATCATTGTATGAAAAAAAATTTGCAGAATTGGAAGAGAAAAAGAATAAGACGTTGCAGGAGTTGTTGGGAATATCAGCTCGAAAAGTTTCTACTTTAACTTTGGAAGAACTTGCTAAGATAAAGGTTGACGAAGATACATTTGAGGAGGCAAAAGAGGTTCTTCTCAACTATGAAGAAGATAAACGTTCTTTGATGACTGATAAGCAGTTGGAGATAAATCAGGTTAAATATGGTGATGACCTTAAACCAGGTGTCTTAAAGAAGGTGGTAGTTTATGTTGCCACTAAGCGGAAATTGTCTGTTGGCGATAAATTAGCGGGTAGGCACGGGAATAAGGGTGTTATTTCTACTATTGTTCCTCAGGAAGATATGCCTTTCTTAGAAGATGGGACGCCAGTGGATGTGGTCCTTAATCCTTTAGGTGTGCCTTCCAGAATGAATGTTGGGCAGATATTAGAAACCCACTTAGGTTGGGCAGGAAAGTTATTAGGTTTAAAGTTTGCCTGTCCAGTTTTTGATGGGGCAAACGAAGAGGAGATTATGGAGTATATGAGGAAGGCTGGATTGCCTGAACATGGGAAGGTGAAACTTTACGACGGATATACTGGAGAACCATTTGACCAAGAAGTTACAGTTGGCTATATGTACATTATGAAATTGATACATATGGTCGCAGATAAGATCCATGCCCGTGCTATAGGTCCTTATTCGCTTATAACTCAACAGCCGTTGGGTGGTAAAGCCCAATTCGGTGGCCAGAGGTTTGGTGAAATGGAGGTCTGGGCATTGGAAGGGTATGGTGCGGCTGCGACTCTACATGAAATGCTTACAGTGAAGAGTGATGATGTAGAAGGAAGGACTAAACTTTACGAGTCGATTGTTAAAGGTGAACCTCATCTGGAGGGTGGAACTCCTGAGTCCTTTAATGTATTGATGCGGGAGATTAGAGGTTTGGGGTTGGACATAAAAGCGGAGAAGGAGAGACATGTTATTTAGTACCAAAACTGGATTCGACCGTATATCCATCAAGATTGCGTCTCCTGAAGCGATAAGGTCCTGGTCATATGGTGAAGTCAAGAAACCAGAGACCATAAATTACCGTACATTAAAACCAGAAAAGGATGGGTTGTTTTGTGAAAGAATATTCGGTCCGGTGAAGGATTGGGAGTGCAATTGTGGTAAGTACAAGGGGATGAAGTATAAAGGAGTAGTTTGTGACCGTTGTGGCGTAGAGATTACCCGTTCTACAGTTCGACGTGAGAGAATGGGGCATATCCAACTTGCTGCTCCAATTGTTCATATTTGGTTTTTCAAAGTAGTTCCAAGTAGATTGAGTGCCTTATTGGGCATATCTTATAGGAATTTGGAAAAAATTATATATTATGAAGAGTTTATAGTGATTGATCCAGGTGATACTCCTTTGGCAAAAGGCGAGATGCTTACGATAGAGAGATATTATGACTGTGTAGATAGATATGGTGAAGGTAGTTTTGTTGCTAAGATTGGCGCTGAGGCCATACGAGACCTTTTGTTAGAATTAGATCTGGATAAGAAAATTGCCGAAGTAAGGAAACAATTAGAAAAAGGTGGACAGAATACAAAGAAGTTACAAAAGGTCTTGTCTATTTTGGAAGATTTTCGTCGTTCAGGTAATCAACCTGAATGGTTAGTTATGGATGTTATTCCTGTTATACCTCCTGATTTACGACCATTGGTTCCGCTCGATGGAGGTAGGTTTGCAACCAGTGATTTGAACGACTTGTATCGACGGGTGATAAACCGGAACAATCGTCTTAAAAAACTTTTGGCATTGAATGCTCCGGATATCATTATACGTAATGAGAAACGTATGCTTCAGGAGGCAGTAGATGCCTTGTTTGATAATGGCCGTCATGGGCGGCCAGCCTTAGGGGCGAATAAT
>JAMOOT010000017.1 GCA_027065215.1 Candidatus Omnitrophota bacterium
GACCTGTAACAAATTTTTCTTAGGATAAAACAACTCTGCATCTGATTTGGAAATCAACGAAAATGTAATTGCCTCTTCAAATCCGCGGGCAGACAAAACGGACTTAACCCACTCTATTCCTTTCTCCCATTGAGAAAATTTCCCACGCACATGATTATCACCTATCCTGGGCATACAGGTTGGAATCTTATCATAGCCGTAAATCCGCAACACTTCTTCCAATACATCCTCAGGAAGAGTTACATCGGGTCTAAATGAAGGGACTATCACCTCTAAAACCTCGCTTCGAGATTTCACCTGAAACCCAAGAGAAGAAAGGATTCTTTTACATTCCTCCTTTTCCACACTCACATCTGCCCGCTCCTCCAACATCGAAATAGGGAAAATAACCTTCCTTTTTTCCTCCTGCCACTCATCAAAGAACATCCCGCCGACTAACCTACCAGAACAAAGACTCTCAATCAGCCCCACAGCATAAAACACCGCTTGTTCCAGTCCTATCGGATCCACACCCCTTTCAAACCTATAACTGGCCTCTGTACTTATCCCCAACCTCTGGCGCGTTCGACGAATCGGCACTCGAGGAAACATTGCCGATTCCAATAAAATTCGCGTAGTCCCTTCGGTAACCTCAGAATTTTCCGCGCCCATTATCCCCGCCAGAGCAACCACCTTTTTCTCATCAGCAATCACAATATCTGAAGCGCATAAAACGCGCTTCTGTCCATCCAGAGTAACCACCTTCTCCCCATCTCTTGCAAATCGGACACACAATCTTGTTCCCTCCAACCTATCAAAATCAAAGGCATGAAGGGGCTGGCCAAACAGGAGCATCACATAATTGGTAATATCCACCACATTGTTTATCGGCCTAATACCCATTCGAGTAAGGCGATTGGCAAGCCAAGATGGAGATGGGGCAACCTTCACACCATCTATGCGTAATCCAAAATATCTAATCGAGGCACCTTTTTCAACCTGAAGATCATAATCAGCTGAATTAGGATAAAGCACCTTAACTTTCGGAAATGAGACCTTTCTATTATATATAGCCGCAACTTCTCTAACTATCCCCAATATAGAGAGCCAATCAGGACGATTACTTGTGATTTCAATCTCAAGGACAGGGCTATCTAACACCTCTTCAACCCCAGACACCTCCAACCCTGCCATAGTGAGGCGGTTAGCCAACTCTTCAACTGGCACATCGATATTGATCAACTCTTTTAATACCTCTAAATCAACTCGCATAATATCTCCCTCTTAACGCAAATAACAAAATATCCTAACACTAAATAACGTAGAACGCAAAATCCAATTTTTGGAGAAATCCTATCTTACACCAAAATCAAATGGTTATCCCATCAATCTATTATATCCTGCCTTTCCAAATAAGCCTTTAGATACTTACCAGTATAAGATGTTTCGCACTTACATATTTCCTCTATGGGGCCTTCAAATACTACTCTCCCCCCTTCTTCTCCTCCTTCTGGCCCCAAATCTATAATCCAATCTGCAGTCTTTATCACATCAAGATTATGTTCTATCACAACCACTGTACTGCCCATATCCACCAATCTATGCAATACGCTAAGCAATTTCTCCTCATCAGCAAAATGCAAACCTGTAGTTGGTTCATCTAATATATAGAGTGTATTCCCCGTGGCCCTACGAGACAATTCTGCCGCCAACTTTACCCTCTGCGCCTCCCCTCCTGACAGGGTAGTTGCTGGCTGCCCTAACTTTATATACCCTAATCCTACATCGTACAAAGTATCCAATATCCGCTTAATTGAAGGGATAGAAGAAAATAATTCTCTTGCCTCCTCTACACTCATGTCTAAAACATCTGCAATAGAATATCCCTTGTATTTCACTTGCAATGTCTGTTCATTATACCTTCTACCTTTACATACATCACATCGGACATACACATCTGGGAGAAAATGCATTTCTATCTTTATCAGCCCTTCACCTTTACATGCCTCGCACCTTCCCCCTTTTACATTAAAACTAAATCTACCTGGTTTAAATCCCCTTATTTTAGCCGAAGGAAGATTAGCAAATAACCTCCGAATGTGAGTGAACACATCAGTATAGGTAGCCGGATTGGAACGAGGGGTTCGACCAATTGGATCTTGATCCACCATAATCACCTTATCAATTTTATCCCAACCAAGAATAGACCGATGCTTACCCGGTTTCTCTCCCGTGCCATAGATCTTGCGTCGAAGGGCCTTATAAAGTATTTCATAAACCAAAGTCGATTTACCAGATCCAGACACTCCAGTAATACATACAAACACACCCAAGGGAATCCGCACATCTATGTTTTTTAAATTATGCTCTCGAGCACCCTTTATTGTAATCCACCCCTTGATCTTTCGATGTTTCCTTTCCACTTCAACTCGTAGTTCCCTTCGTAGGTATTTCGCAGTTAAAGACTCAGGACAAGCAACAAGATCCTCCACCGACCCAGCAAAAACTACCTGTCCACCATGTTCCCCTGCTCCCGGTCCTAAATCCACTACAAAATCTGCTGATCGAATAGTATTCTCATCGTGCTCCACCACTACAAGGGTATTCCCCGCGTCCCTTAAAGACTTCAAAGAATCTATAAGCATTTGATTATCCTTGGGATGTAAACCAATACTTGGCTCGTCCAATACATACAAGACACCAGTAAGACCAGATCCAATCTGTGTCGCCAATCTTATCCTCTGAGATTCTCCCCCTGAGAGAGTAGAACTCAATCTATTCAATTGGATATAACCTACCCCTGTGCGCTCGCAAAACTCCAATTTCTTTATTGCTTCGCGAAGGATAAGTGAAGATATCTTTTGTTTATCCTCTGAAAACGACAATGAACGTAAAAACCTAAGGGCTGAAGAGATATCCATACAACACAGATCCCAAATGTTTTTCCCATTTATCAATACAGATAGAGATTCTTTCCTTAACCTGGCCCCCTTGCATTCAGGACAAGGTGATTCAGACATATACTTAGAGATATTCGTCCTTAACTCTTCACTATCAGTTTCATTGAAAAGCCTTAACAAATGAGGAATTAACCCTTCAAAGGGCTTTCCCCATACATTAACCTCTGAGCCATAGAGCAACTCCTTCTTTTGCCAAGCAAGTAACTGCTTAAACGGAGTGTGCATATCTATGCCTCTCAGATAACAAAACTCCCTAAGAAGGGATTTGTAATACATAATGTAGCCTCTTCCTCCTCTACGCCAAGGTTCCAATGCCCCCTCTTCTAATGAAAGAGAAGGATCAGGAACCACCTTTTCTGGATCTATCTCCATTTTTATCCCTAATCCATTGCACAACGGACAAGCACCATAAGGACTATTGAAAGAAAAAAGCCTTGGTTCTATCTCAGGATAACTTATCCTACAATAAGGACAACTCAAATGCTCACTAAAAATCTCCTCTTTTTCCCCTTTTTCGCTATGGAAGATCACGATTGCCATCCCTCCACCTATTTTTAATGCCAACTCTACAGCTTCGGTAATCCGAGATCTTGCCTTCTCATCAATAATCACCCGATCCACCACTACATCTATATTGTGAATCTTATAACGATGCAACTGAGGGACTTCTTCAAGAGGATATATCTTTCCATCTACTCTCACCCGAACAAATCCTTGTTTCCGTATATCATCCAGTAACTCCTTATATTGTCCCTTCTTCCCGCGTATCACTGGCCCTAAGATTTGAGCCTTCAGCCCTATGTTTTCCTTCCGCAATATAGAATCGACTATCTCCTGACTACTCTGAACCCGTAGTGGACGAGAACAAGAATAACACCTTACCTCACCCAATCTGGCAAAAAGAAGACGGAAGTAATCATAGACCTCTGTTTGAGTAGCAACTATCGAACGGGGATTATGGGAGAGTCTTCTTTGTTCTATCGCAATCGCAGGGGATAGCCCTTCAATATAATCTACATCTGGTTTTTGCAACTGCCCGAGAAACTGACGGGCATAGGCAGATAAACTCTCTACATACCTGCGTTGTCCTTCTGCATAGAGAGTATCAAAGGCAAGAGAAGACTTGCCAGAACCGCTCAACCCTGTAATCACTGTGATTGCACCCGAAGGAATCTCTAATGAGATATTTTTCAAATTATGTTGTCTGGCCCCAACTATTTTTATCATAAAAACTTAACATTCAACGTTGCATTTAAGCAATCCTTAAGTAAATCTTAAAGTCATTTTTACTCGTATCACCTTCTGATGAGAGTATTATTTTTGGGCAAGCATCCGACTTCAATACACAACCTATTCAATCCTCCTTATCTCCATCTCCCTAACTTGCCTGGCCTCACTATCTATATTTATCCCCACCAAATATATCTCCCTGCCTACCCCCTCATACTTCTCCCAATACCTCCTCTCTTCTATCTGCTTTATCGCCGGCTCCTGGGCATCGGTCTTTATCTCTACCACATA